>JAVXVR010000599.1:0-2815 GCA_032230165.1 Acidobacteriota bacterium
CGAACTCAACGAAGCCTTCGCCGCGCAAAGTCTAGCCGTCATCAAGACGCTCGGACTCGACCCCGAACGAGTGAACGTCAACGGCGGAGCCATCGCGCTCGGTCACCCTCTGGGTTGCACGGGCGCGAAGCTGACTGCGACTGTCCTTCGCGAACTCGAACGCCGCGCGGGTCGCTACGCGATGGTCACGATGTGCGTCGGCGGCGGCATGGGCGCGGCGGGAATTTTCGAGCGAATGAACTAAACTGAAATGGAGAACGAATCCGAAGAGTCGCTAATCGAAGAGTTGTGGCAGGAGCACCGCGCGGCGCCGTTTCCGAAGGGCTTTCGCGGAAAAGATGTTAACAGTATTGACTTCGTAGTGCTCGACTCACAAATCGCCGGATGTGTGGATACGTTCGTGCAACGCGGAGAGTTGAATGTCTATCAGGTAGCGATGCTAGGTCTCGCCTATCGAAACATTACCTACGTTTTGCCGATACTGAATGACGAAGGCGCGGAACACTTTTGGCGGCTTGAGCGGTTAGCAGAGTTAGTTCTGAAACAAGTCGCAAGGAAGAATCATTCAACTTAAACAAGAGAGCCATCAACGAGAAAGGACGAAGACGATGTCAGCCGTAGCCGACGAGAAAAAGATCGTGACGGGCGGGAGCTTTTTGATCGAGGAGCGCACGCCCGCGCAAGTTTTCACGCCCGAAGACTTCACGGAAGAGCACCGCATGATCGGTGAGACAACGCGCGAATTTCTGGACAAGGAGGTGCGCCCGCGCCACGAAGAGTTGGAGCAGCACCGCTGGGACATCTCGCGCGAGCTGTTGAAACACGCGGGCGAGCTGGGTCTCATCGGCGCGACCGTGCCCGAAGAGTACGGCGGGTTGGGGCTCGATCAAGTCTCCGGCGGCATCGTCGGCGAGTTCCTCGGGCGCTCCGCCTCGTTTGCGACGACGATGGGCGCGCAATCAGGGATAGGTCTGTTGCCGATCCTGTTCTACGGCACGGAGGCGGCGAAGAAAAAGTATATCCCCAAGATCGCGTCGGGCGAACTCGTGACGGCTTATGCGCTGACCGAAGCCGGCTCGGGCTCGGACGCGCTCGCGGCGAAGGCGACGGCGAAACTTTCTGAAGACGGCACGCACTACGTCCTGAACGGCGAGAAGATGTGGATCACGAACGGCGGGTTCGCCGACGTGTTCGTCGTCTTCGCCAAAGTTGACGGCGACAAGTTCACGGGCTTCGTCGTCGAACGCCAAGAGGGTCTGACGAACGGCGCGGAAGAGCACAAGATGGGCATCAAGGGATCGAGCACGACCGCGCTCGTCCTCTCTGATGTCAAAACTCCGGTCGAGAATCTGCTCGGCGAGGTGGGCAAGGGTCACAAGATCGCCTTTAACATCCTCAACATCGGTCGCTTCAAACTCGGCGCGATGTGCAACGGCGGGATGAAGCTGATGCTCTCGGAAGCTGTGCGCTACGCGAACGAGCGCCACCAGTTCGGCAAGCCGATCTCATCGTTTGGCGCGATCAAGGCGAAGCTCGCGGAGATGGCGGTCAGGACGTGGGTCGGAGAATCCATGATCTACCGCACGCTCGGGCTTATCGACACGGCGACCTCGGACACGACGACGCCGGACGCGAAGCTGCGCGCCATAGAGGACTACGCCGCCGAGTGCTCGATCATCAAGGTGGCTCTCTCAGAGTACTGCGATTTCGTCGCCGACGAGATGGTGCAGATTTACGGCGGCTACGGCTACTCGAAAGACTACCCGGCGGAAGCCGCCTACCGCGACTCGCGCATCAACCGCATCTTCGAGGGCACGAACGAGATCAACCGGATGCTCATTCCCGGCATGCTCATGAAGCGCGCCATCTCTGGTCAGCTCGCGCTGCTGCCCGCCGCGCAGAAGTTGATGGACGAAGTGCTCTCGCCGTCGCTTCCTTCATTTGATGAAGACGAAGGCGTGCTCGCAGTTGAAATGAAACTCGCACAGAACGCGAAGAAGGTCGCGCTGATGACTCTGGGCACGGCGGCGCAGAAGTACATGACGAAGCTCGCCGACCAGCAGGAAATCCTGCTCGGCATCGCGGACATCATCATGGACACCTATGCGATGGAGTCGGGCGTCTTGCGCGCGCAGAAGTTGGCGGGCGCACAGGGTGAAGACACGGCGGCGCGCTACCTCGACATCGTGCGCGTCTTTGTCAGCGACGCGACCGACCGCGTCGAGACGCGCGCGCGCAGCGTGCTCGCCGCGATGAGCGAGGGCGACGAGCTGCGCACGCTCCTCGCCGCCCTGCGCCGCTTCACCAAGCGCACGCCCGCCAACACGGTCGTCGCGCGCCAACGCATCGCCGACGTTTTGATCAAAGCGAACCGCTACAGCTATTGAGGAAGGCAAAAGTAAAAAGGCAAAAGGCAAAAGTGAAGACGACGGCTTTTACTTTTGCTTTTTGCCTTTTACCTTTTTACTTATGAAGATCATCCCCATCTCTGTCCCCACGCCCTTCTACATCGGGCCCGTCAACGTCTATCTCATCGCCGAAGACCCCGTGACTTTGATCGACACGGGACCCAAGACGAAGGAGGCGATCGAGGCTCTGCGCGATGGCTTGCGGCGCGCGCGCTTCCGCGTTGCGGACATACGCCGCATCGTCTTAACGCACGCGCACGAGGATCATTGCGGGCTGGCAAAGCAGGTGCGCGACGAAGCGAAGGACGCCGAAGTGCTCGTCCACGGCTGGGAGACGGGGCATCGCGCAGGGCGTTTGGAGTACGAAGAGAACCGGCAGCTACTCGTGCGCGCGGGCGTGCCCGAGG
>JAVXVR010000602.1:0-12506 GCA_032230165.1 Acidobacteriota bacterium
CGCCATCACCATCAACGGCGACACCGCGTTTGAGCCGAACGAGACCGTCAACCTCTCTCTCTCAAACGCGCAGGGCGGCGCGAGCTTAGGCAGCCCCGCGTCCGCCACGCTCACGATCACGAACGACGACACGGCAGCCCCCGCGGCGACCGTCTATGTTGACGACAACTGGGTGGGCACCACGCCGGGCACAGACCCGGACGGCGCTGGTCCTGCGACCAACTTCGGCTACGATGCCTTTGACACGATTCAAGGCGGCGTTAACGGCGTCGCCGCCAATGGCACGGTCAACGTCGCCGCGGGCACGTACAGTGAGCAGCCGGTCGTCGGCAAGAGTTTGACACTGCTCGGCGCGGGCGCGGGCGCAACGAACATCACCGCGCCAGCGACGCTCGCCACGCGCTTCAACAACTTCTACATCCTCTTCGAGGTCAATGGCGGCGCGAGCGTCGAAGCCTCCGGCATCACCGTCCGAGGTCCAATGAATTTGAACGGCTGTCGCCAAGCCACGCCCTTCTCGACTTTCAGGCGCTACTACGGCGTCTATGTCCGTGGCGGCGCGACGCTGAATTTGCACGACTCGTCCGTCACAGACATCCGCGAGAACAGCCCCGCGGCGAACACCAACTGCCAGCTCGGCACAGCCATCGACGCGGGCACCTCCGTGGCGGGGCTCAATCAGACGGGCGCGCTCACGCTCACGAACACCACCGTCACGGGCTTCCAGGCGCGCGGCGTCACCGTGGACTTCGCCGGCTCGTCCGCGACGATCACGAACAACACGCTGACCGGCTCGACCTCGACGAGCTTCAGCCAGACCGTGATCCTCGTCGCGATCGGCGCAAGCGCACAGATCAGCGGCAACCAGATCACAGGCGCGCAGTGCAGCGACGCGGTCAACTGCGGATCAGACACGTTCAACCAAGCCGCCGCCGTCGGCGTCTCGTTGACCGCGCCAGCCAACGGCACGCAGGTCTCGAACAACACGATCTCGAACAACGACTATGGCATCAACAGCGTCACCGCGCCCAACGTGACGCCCGTCATCAGCGGCAACACGTTCGACTCGAACCGCTACTTCGGCGTCAACATCAGCGACGGCAACGCAACCATCACGGGCAACACCTTCAGCGGCACGAGTAACGTCGCGGTCGTCGCCGCTTCGGTCAACGACCCTGCGAACGCGACCTCCGCAGACACCGCCGTGACGTTCACCAGCAACACCATCACCGGCGCGACCGTCGGGCTCCAACTGCTCGACGATCCGAACTTCCCCGCGGACGGCTTCTTCCCACGCATCACCGCGCACTTCAACCGCATCGTCGCCGCGACGGCGATCGACAATCCGCAGAACAGCGTCACCGACATGGAGAACAACTGGTGGGGCTGCAACGCGGGTCCCGGCAACACGGGCTGCGGTACGGTCAACGGCACGGGCGCTGACTTCAACCCGTGGCTCGTCCTCTCGGTCAACGCCTCGCCGAACACGATTGTGCCGGGCGGCACTTCGACCATCACCGCAGACCTCCTGCACAACTCCGCCAACGTCGTGCCCTCGAACACGACGTTCGTCCCCCCGACGCCCGTCAGCTTCGCCGCGACGCAGGGCAACGTCTCGCCAAACGTCGGCACCATCACGAACGGTCAGGCGACGACGACCTTCACCTCGACGAGCGCGTCTTCGGGCACGGCATCCGCGACCGTCGATAACCAGACCACGAGCGCGAACGTCAACGTCACCGCGCCGTCGTTCTCGATTGACGACGTGACGCACAACGAAGGCAACAGCGGCACAACCTCCTATACCTTCACCGTGACGAAGACGGGTACGACCGCCTTTAGCTCAAGTGTTGATTACGCGACCGTGGACGGCACGGCGACCGCCCCGTCCGACTACACCGCGATTCCGACGACGACGCTCAACTTCGCCTCGAACGAGACGACCAAGCAGTTCACCGTTCTCGTCAACGGCGACACAAGCGTCGAGCCGGACGAGGCATTCACCGTCCACCTCTCGAACGCCGTGGGCGCGTCCATCTCTGACGCCGACAGCACGGGCACGATCACGAACGACGACGTGGTGCGCCCCGCGCCCAACGTCGTCTATGTTGACGACGACTTCACGGGACCCGACGGCGCAGACCCCGACGGCGCGGGTCCCGCCACCGAGAAGGGCTACGACGCCTTCCGGAAAATTCAGGAGGGCGTGAGCGCGGTCGCCGCCGGCGGCACGGTCAACGTCTATGCGGGCACTTACAACGAGGACGTGGCGATCAGTAACGCGGGCTTGAGCCTCGTCGGTATCGGCGCGGGCACGAAGACCGTGCTCGGCGCAATCGGCGGCGATGGCGCGACCATCCACGTCCTCGCTAGCAACGTCACCGTCGCGGGCTTGACCATCACGCGCGCCGGCAACAACACGACCGACTGGAACAACCCCGGACTCAACAACGCGGGCTTCGCCATTCAGGGTCAGGCGATCACGGGCGCGCTTATCCGCGACAACATCATTACGGGGAACCGCACCGGCATCGACATCAACAACTCGGGCGGCCACACCGTCCGCAACAACGTCATCGACGACAACCGGACGGGAATGATCTTCCGCAACCAGACCGACCAGATGACGGTCGTCGAAAACTTCATCACCAACAACTGGACGGTCGGCGTCCTCTTCCTCGACGGGAGCGGCGGCACGAACTCTCCCGCGCAGTCGGCGCTCCACTCGACGTTCAGCAACAACAACATCAGTGCGAACTGGTACGGTCAGATCGTTGATCGCCAGTCGGGCGGCTCGCTCCCCGCGCCCGGCACGACGAACCTCAAGAACTTCCGCGGCGACTGGTTCGGCACGACTTCGCCGGTCGTCACCACCGCCAACAGCAGTGAGCCCGGCTACGCCGCGCAGATTCCCGTCGAGTTCGGCGGCTCGGCGACGCCGCCGGGCGGCCAGCCCGACATCGCGGGTCCCGCTTCCGCCAACTTCAAGTACACGCCGTTCCTCCTGAGCGGCACGGACACCAACATCGAGACCACACCGGGTCGCGGAACCTTCGGCTTCCAAGGCGTACAGAACACGGTCGTTGTCTCGCCCGCTAATCAGAATGGCTGGGTCTTCTTCGACGACAATCCGGGAGTCGGCACGGGCTCCGGCGGTTTTGAAGAGGGCCCCGCGACGCCGCCCCTCGGCATCGGCAGCGCGTTCCTCACAGTTGACTCTCAAGGACGCCACGCGCTCGGCACGGCAGCCTACGCCGGGACGCGCATGGACGACATCACGGGCTTGAGCTACTACAGCTATCAGGACAACAACGCGAACACGGTCGTCGCGATCTCGCTCCAGTTCGACATCGACTACGATCTCAACGACACGTCCAACACGTTCCAGGGTCGTCTCGTCTTCGAGCCCTACCAGTCGGGCGGCACCGTCCAGCAGAACGTCTGGCAGAACTGGGACGCGCGCGCGGGCAACTGGTACGGCACGCGCACAACGGTGACGGTCAACAACGTCGCCGGAGTCGCGCAGCCCTGCCAGCAGGCGACGCCCTGCACTTGGCAGCAGGTGCTCACCCTCTTCCCGAACGCCGGTGTTCGTAACACGCCGACGAGCGTGGTGCTCTTCAAGGCGGGTGGCCCCTGGTCGCCCGGCTTCCGCGGCAACGTCGATGACTTCCGCATCACCGTCAACACGGCGCAGACAACCTACGACTTCGAGCCGCCGCCGCCGAGCCTCTCGATTGATGACGTAACGCACAACGAAGGCAACAGCGGCACGACCGACTACACCTTCACCGTCACGCTTTCGCGCGCCTCCAATCAGACCGTGACGGTCGATTATGCGACCGCAGACGATTCGGCGACCGCGCCGTCCGACTACACCGCCATCCCGACGACGACGCTCACCTTCGCTCCCGGCGAGACGACGAAGCAAGTGACCGTGCAGGCGAACGGCGACACGACGTTTGAGCCCGGCGAGCAATTCTTCGTCAACCTCTCGAACCCGTCGAACGCGACCATCGCCGACGCTCAGGGTGTGGGCACGATTCAGAACGACGACGCCGCGCCTGCCTTCAGCATCAGCGACGTGACGCTCGCCGAAGGCAACACGGGCTTGACCAACTTCGTCTTCCACGTCACGAAGACGGGCACGACCTCGCAGAGCGCGAGCGTGCAGTTCGCCACTGCCGACGGCACAGCGACCACGGCTGGCAGCGACTACGACTCGAACTCCGGCACACTCACCTTCGCGCCCGCCGAGACCGACAAGACCGTCACGGTCGCCGTGCACGGCGACACCGTCTACGAGGCGAACGAGACCTTCTTCGTCAACCTCAGCGCCCCGACGAGCGCGACCATCACGGACAATCAGGGCGTCGGCACGATCACGAACGACGATCAGCCGCCCGCCACGCTCGTCGTCAACACCACCGACGACAACAACGACGGCTTCTGCCTCGCCGACCACTGCTCGCTGCGCGAGGCGATCAATGCGTCGAACGCAAACGTCGACATCAACACGATCAACTTCGCCATCCCCGCGACCGACGCGGGACGCAACGCGACGACCGGCGTCTATACAATCACGCCCGCGTCGCCGCTGCCCACCGCGAGCCGGCGCGTCACCATAGATGGCTATTCGCAGACGCCGTGCTCCTCGAACCCCGCGCCGTGCTCGAAGCCGAACACGCTCGCCGTGGGCGACGACGCCGTGCTGCTCATCGAGTTGAATGGCACGGGCGCGGGCGCGGGCATCAACGGGCTGAACATCACAGCGGGCAACTCGACCGTGAGCGGGCTCATCATCAACCGCTTCAGCGGTCACGGCATCGCGCTCCAGATCAACAATACCAACGCCATCACCGGCAACTTCATCGGCACCGACGCCGCAGGCTCTGCCGCTCTCGGCAACGCCGGCAGCGGCGTGGCTCTCACCAGCTCATTTAACACCGTCGGCGGCACCACCGCGGCGGCGCGCAACATCATCTCCGCGAACGGCGCGAGCGGCGTCCGGCTCGCCGGCTCGAACACCGTGCAGGGCAACTACATCGGCACCGACGCGTCGGGCGCGAGCGATCTGGGCAACGCCGGCAACGGCATCGCCTCAACCGGCTTTACGCTCACCATCGGCGGCACAACCCCCGGTGCGGGCAACCTTATCTCCGGCAACGATGGCGACGGTGTCTCCCTCGTGGGCGGCAACAGCATCGTCGTTCAGGGCAACCTCATCGGCACGAAGGCTGACGGCACGAGCGCGCTCGGCAACGGCGCGAACGGCGTCAGCTTCTCCGGCGGCGGCTCGGTCTTCAACACAGTCGGCGGCGTCGCGACGGGCGAGGCGAACACCATCGCCTTCAACGGCGGCGACGGCATCCAAATAGACGCGACCGCCAGCTTTGCCCACACGCTGCGAGGCAATTCCATCTACTCGAACGGGACTACGCCCGCGCACCTCGGCATAGACCTCGGAGGCGACGGCGTCACGCCGAACGATCCGAAAGACCCTGACAGCGGCGCGAACAACCTCCAGAACTTTCCCGTCATCAGCGCGGCGGTCATTACGGGCAGCACCAAGACCATCTCCGGCACGCTCAACTCAACGCCGGGGCAGACCTTCAACATCGATTTCTATACGAACGACGCGTGCGACGCTTCGGGCAACGGCGAGGGCAAGACTTACCTCGGCTCGCTCACTACGGGGACGACCGACTCGAACGGCGACGTGTCATTCACCTTCCACCCGTCTGTGCTCACGTCCGGGCAGTTCATCACGGCGACGGCGACCAATGCGGGCGGCAGCACCTCCGAGTTCTCGGCGTGCGCCGCGGTCGGGAGCGGCACGGCGGGCACGATCCAGTTCAGTTCTTCGAGCTACACCGTCTTAGAGACGGGCGGCACTGCTGCGATCACCATCACGCGCGTCGGCGGCAGCGACGGCTCGATCTCTGCCGACTTCTCAACCACCGATGGGACGGCGACTGCGCCCGCCGACTACACCACCGTCCCGTCGCAGACCGTCACCTTTACCGATGGCGACACGACGCCGAAGACGATCAACGTCTCCATCAACAACGACAACATCTACGAGGGCAACGAGACGGTGAATCTGTCCTTGAGCGCGACGACCGTCAACTTGGTCGGCAAGGCGACGCCGCACGCTGCGTTCGCCCCCGTCACCTCTGCCACCCTCACGATTCAGGACGACGAGGCGGTGCCGTCCTTCAGCATCAACGATGTCATCGTCTCCGAGCCGCAGTCCGGCACGTCGAACGCCACGTTCACCGTCACGCTCTCTAACGCGACGCAGGCTCCGGTCTCCGTCACTTACGCGACCGCTGACGGGACGGCGACTGCGCCCGCCGACTACACCGCCGTCCCGCCGACGCAGCTCAACTTCGCCTCCGGCGAGACGACGAAGACCGTCTCCGTCTCCGTCAATGCCGACGGATTCGCCGAAGGCAACGAGACCTTCACGGTCAACCTCAGCAACCCCAGCCCGCCGCTCACGATCCTCGACGGCACGGGGCTGGGCACGATCACCGACGCCGTCAGCGCCGGGCAGGTCATCATCAGCGAGTTCCGCTTCCACGGCGCAAACGGCGCGCAGGACGAGTTCGTCGAGTTGTATAACAACTCGAACTCGGACGTGACGGTCGCGACCGACGACGGCACGCCGGGCTGGGCGCTCGCCGCGATCATGCCGGACGGTACGACAGTCGATCTGCTCGCGACGATTCCTGCCGGGACTGTTATCCCCGCGCGCAGCCATTATCTCATCGCTGACAGTCCAGCTATCTCCCCCTCGTCCGGTTACAGTCTCAGTGTGGCGAGCGACCTCACCTACGACTGCGACATTGACGACGGCGCGGGCGTGGCGCTCTTCCGCACCGCCGAGCCAACGAGTTTCTCGAACGCGACGCGACTCGACGCGGCGGGCTTCAGCACTCTCACCACGCCGCAAGCAGACCTCTTCCGCGAGGGCGCGGGTCTCACCTCGCCCGGCAACGTTGACGGCGAATACAGCTACGTGCGCAACCTCGTCACGGGTCTGCCGAAGGACACGAACAACAACTCCGCCGACTTCGTCTTCGTCTCGACCAACGGCGGCGTTTACGGCGGCGTGCCGTCTGTGCTCGGCGCGCCCGGACCTGAAAACGCCGGGAGCCCTCTCCAGCGCACCTCGACGGTTAAAGCGACGTTCATTGATCCGAGCTGCACCGTCACCTCCTCCACGCCCGGCGACGCCTGCGCGCGCTACCGCGACACGACCGCCGACGACGCGAACAACTCACACTTCGGCACGCTCGGCGTCCGCCGCCGCTTCACTAACAACACCGGCGCAAACGTCACGCAGCTCCGCTTCCGCATCGTGGATATCACGACGCGCGCGGGCGGGGCAGAGCCGCCCGTGGGCACGGCAGACCTGCGCGTCCGCACTTCGCAGAACTTCACCGCCACCAAGACAGGCGGCGGCACCGTCAATATCAAGGGGCTGACACTCGAACAGCCGCCGTCGCAGGCAATCGGCGGCGGACTCAACTCGACGCTCGCCGCCGGGACGATCACGCTCGCGACGCCGCTCGTGCCGGGCAACTCGATCAACGTCGAGTTCCTCGTCGGCGTGCAGCAGCAGGGTTCGTTCCGCTTCTTCGTCACCGTCGAGGCGGTACTCGACGGCGCGACGACGGGATCGCCCAGCAAGCAGGGTTCGGTCAAGGCTACGTCTCCGGTTCGGATCAAGTAGGCGAGCCGAAGGCGCGTCGGCGAAAGGCGAACGGCGCGCGACGCAGTCCGATGAAAAAAGGGTGGGCGCGATCAAACTTGATCGCGCCCACCCTTTTTTTCGCGTGAGCTTGCGCTACGCGCGGGGGGAGTTCAGTTAACCCGCTGGTGCAGGAAGATAGTGTCGTAAACGGAAGTGGAGCGGAAGCCGACCTTGCGATAGAGCGCGTGGGCGTCGGCGTTGCGCTCGTTGACGAGCAGGCAGATTGTGGAGACGCGCTCGAGCAGAACGCGGCAGAGTTGCGAGAGGAGGCGCGCGCCGAGACCGAGACCGCGCGCCGACGGCGCAACGTACACGCCTTCGAGGTAGACCACTTCGGGCGTCTCGGATTGCACTTCGGCTTTGAAGACGAGCTGTCCGTCTTCAACGACGAGCCACGTGCGCCCCTGTGCGATGCGGCGCGCAGTGCGTCGGCGGAAGCCTGCCGGGTCAACTTCGAGCGGATTGACACCGCTCTCGGCGAGAGCCAGCTCGGCTTGCACGGGCAGCACGAGTTCGAGATCGTCGGCGGTCGCGAGGCGTAAGCCTTCGACCGTCGCGCGCACCGCCACGGGGTAGCGCAGCTCGAAGAGTATTTCGCGGCAGGCGAGACGAAACTCCTGACCGGCTTCCGAGTAGCCGCGCCAGAAATCTTCAATCGCTTCCTGCTCGCCCATGATCATATGCGTCTCGTCGCAGCCTTGCGCGAGCCGCGCGAATGTTGCGAGGGCGCGGTCGGTGCGTGCTTCAATGAGCGTGGCGTGACCGATGAGGGCGACGCCTTCGAGGCGACCTTCCTCATCACGGCAGGCGTAGAACGTGCCGCGGTTGAGCGGGCTCTCGACGCCGTTGTCGCGCATGAAGCTCGACATGACGACGGTGTGAACGGGGCGCTCGGCGAGGAAGGCGAGGGCTTCGTTCTGCTCGTCGCGCGCCAGCGGTTGGGCGTTGACGGGAGCCGTCTGGGTCTGAGACCAGAGCGGCGGCATCGTCAGTTTTTTTGCTATTGATGGGCTAGTCATGATGGCGATTCCTTTTCTCTATGGAGTGAGTATTAGTCGTGAGACAGGTTTACTGACCGCAAGTCAGCAGGTTGAGACAATCAACCCCTGTATCAACTTCTAACTCCATAGAAGGAGTGTCTTCGCCGCCAGCCATAGAAGTCTGGGCTTGCAGATAAGCGTCGCCAAGCAGGACGCCGTCGCCAAGCAGGACGCCATCGCCAAGCAGGACGCCATCGCGCAGCAACGCTATGCCGTTGCCTAGCAGGTCGCCGCTACTCGTCGTGATTCTGTCGCCGATGAGGACGCCCTCGGAGAGCACCATTCTGTCACCGAGCAAGACGCCGTCGCCGAGCAAGACGCCGTCGCCGAGCAGGACGCCTGTGGCGTAGATTTTCTGGTACTTCGTCATAAGGTCTGCGCCTGTGGCGTAGCCGTTATTGAGGATGACACCCTGCGACCACGGGAAGGTATACCCCGCGATAGTGGTGCTCTGCGTCGGGAGCGACGCGGTGAGCAGCGACGAGCCGCGTAGGGTGGTCGCGAGCAGGTCTGTGCGGAAGAGCTTCGCTAGCCTGACCGCGCCATCTATGTTCACTTCGCCCGCGCCCTGCTGGAGCATGTTGTAGCCCTTGAGCTGCTGCGATGTGTACATCAGGATCGCCTTGACCATGTTCGGCGTCAGCTTCGAGTTGACTTGCAGCATTAAAGCCGCCGCGCCTGCTACGACGGGCGTCGCCATCGACGTGCCGTTCATGAACATCATCCGGCGGTTGTCCATTTCGCTCACGCCCGCGTCAAGGTTCGGATGTTCCCTCACGAGCAGGTTGTCCGTGGCTTCGGCATAAACGATCTTGTTGCCGGGGGCGACAAGGTCGGGCTTGATCAAGTTGTCGTAGTGCTTGACGCCGTTAGCGTCGGTCGTGTAGCCGCGGCTGGGCCCACGCGAGCTGAACGTGGTCACAGTGTCGTCGCCGCGCGCGTCAGTACCGAAGGTGTTCGACGCGCCGACGGTGATCGCCGATGGCTCGTCGCCGGGCGAGTGGATGTGACCGTAGAGTTCTTGACCGGCGGAGTTCTTGCCGTTGTTGCCAGCGGCAGCCGCCACGACGATCCCGGCGTCAACCATGCGGCGCACGGCTTTGCAGAGCGGATCGTTTTTGTAGGAATCAACCGCCAGCATGCCGAGGCTCATGTTGACGACGCGGATGTTGTAGGTCGTGCGGTTCGCCATCACCCAATCAACGGCGCTCAGGATACCGGAGAGCGAGCCTGATCCCTGCGAGTTGAGCACGCGCAGGTTGATGATGTTGGCGTTCGGGGCGATGCCGACGAACTTACCGTTCGCGATGCGACCGTTGCCCGCCACTGTCGAGGCGACGTGCGTGCCGTGTCCGTAAGGATCGTCGGTGCGGTTCTCGCCCGTGAAATCCTTGCTCACGACGATACGCGAGCGGTCGTTGTTGCCGAGGAAAGATTTGTGATCGAGGTCCATGCCGGAGTCGAGCACGGCGATGCCGATGCCCGAACCGTCGAGTACGTAGCTGGTCGTGCCACCGAGCAGTGTGGTGGTCGTTTGGACGCGCACGGCGTCCGCGCCGGTCGTACGCGAGACGTGACCGAAGGGGCGCACTTCCGTGTTCGCCGGGGAGACATAGCGGACAACGCCCGCTGCGGCTAATTTCTCGATTGAGCCGACCGGCAGGTTAACCTTGATCATGCCGAGCTGGCTCATGCGACTCTCGACGCGCGCGCCGTTCTGCTTCAACAAATCGGTGAGCCGCTGATTGTCAGTGCCGCCTTGCAGGATGACGCTGACGCGATCATTCGTCGAGCCGGATTCGCGCACCAGATTTTGCAGTTCGGGTGAAATCTTCTCGACGATGGTGGCTGTGCTGTCGTCGTCGCTATCGGAGTTGTCCGAGTCGTCCGAGGACGCGATGCGCACGGGCTGGAAGAGGTCTTTGAGCGTGGCGTCCGCGGCGATGAAGTTATCGAACTCGTTAGCGGAAGCCGCGCCGACCACTCTCAGGTTGCCGCCCTTGAGCGCCTCTTCGATCATGTGCGAGGCGTTCGCGCCGTGGACGGCGTTCGCGCCGACGAGCGAGGTCGTCTCGTCAATGAAGAGGATGATGGAGCCGCGCGCGTTCTTCACGTCCGCGAGCACCGCGCCGAGGTGCGATTCGAACTCCGCGACGCTCTGCGCGCCGTCGAGCAGCGCGCCCGTGTCGAGGCTATAGACTTGCTTGCCCCGCAACGCTTCCGGCGCGTCGCCGCGCGCGATCTCAACCGCCAGCGCCTCGACGATCTGGTTCTTGCCTGCGCCCGCGTCATCAACGATGACGGGGTTGACGCCGTCGCGCGCGAGCATGTTCTTCGTGCGGCGCAGTTCCTTCGAGTAGTTGGCGGCGGGGGAGAGTTCGCCGCGGCTCGCCGCCGCCGTCAGGTTCCGGGCGTAGCGAGCGAGTGCGTGCGTCTTTGCCGCTTCAGTCGAGGTTGCCGTTTTCCCGGGCTGCTTGCGCAAGGCTTGCGCCGATGCGCGGTCGCTTAGCACGATGCCCGCGCAGAGCGAGAAGAGCATCGAGAAGCTGGTCAGCAGCGAGAGCGTCTTTGAAGTTCGTTGGTTCAGTTTCATGTTCAATTAGCCTATCTTGTCGGGATCGATTTGCGCGGCGTCAGCGACGCGCAGGGATGTGTACCCACCGGACTTAAAACAACACCCGTGCCAGCGTGACTACTTTGATTTTCCGAGGATTTAGGCTGTAATTGGAGGGCAGGTGGGGCTCATCGGTCAGGCGAAACGGTCAGCCTGAAAGCACGCGCGCCAAAGTGACCGACAGAATCTTGACGACGCAAGGGGCGGATTGCATGAGCGCGACGAAGACGACATTGCGGGCGGCGGGCGGCGCGTCGGCGGCGGAAGAGAAGCCGATCAAGTACATCATCCAGAACCTTGAGAGCGCCTATGGCGTGCCCGAAAATCGGCGCGCGTCCGACCCGCTCGACATGCTCGTCCGCATCATCCTCTCGCAGGCGACCTCAGACGTGAACAGCCACCGCACCTTCGCCGCGCTCAAGCGTCGCTTTCCCAGTTGGGACGCGGCGCTGCGCGCGCGCGCATCCTCAATCGCCGCCGCGATCAAGTCGGGCGGGCTCGCCAACCAGAAAGCGGCGGTGATCAAGAGCCTGCTCCGACAGATTAAGGACGAGCGCGGCTCTCTCGATCTGTCATTCATCAACGCGATGTCGAACGAAGAGGCGGCGAAGTATCTGGCGCACTTCCGCGGCGTCGGACCGAAGACGGTCGCGTGCACGCTCCTCTTCGCCTGCCGCAAAGAGGTCTTCCCGCTCGACACGCACATCTTCCGCGTGCTGCGCCGCGTCGGTTTAATCCCGGCGAAATGTACAGACGCGCGCGCACACGAGATCATGAACCGCCTCGTGCCCGCAGGAAAATTCTACTCATTCCACGTCAACCTGGTTCGCCACGGGCGTCAAGTCTGTCGCCCGCGCGAGCCCTTGTGTGAACGCTGCCCCATCGTCGAATACTGCGACTACGGGCAGTCGCAGATTTAATATCGCTACTGTCATGAATACTAAAAGCATTCCTAGCTGGAATCGACATGCTACCAAACAAAGCTGTTGTATCCTTGCTGCTCCGAAGATCGCTTGATAGTTTTTAGATTCGTTCAGGGCGTTAATTTACTAGAGCGACGCTAGAGAGACGCAACGACAAGCTAAAGAAC
>JAVXVR010000616.1:0-8519 GCA_032230165.1 Acidobacteriota bacterium
CACCTCGGCGCATCGGAGCTGATGAAATGGGCGCGTCGTCTGACCGCTCGCCAAGACTTACCACTCATCACCGACGACGCGGGTCGCGGCGAGGTGCGTGCGGCTCTCGCCGACTGGCTCGCCGCGTGGCGCGCCTCGACCGTGCTCGAAGACTTCGAGCGACTCCCCGACTCGGGCTTGACGACGCGCGCGGGCAAGCTCGCCGCAGACGTGCGCCGCACCTTCGGCGAAGCGGCGGACGTTGTTGAGGCTGCGCTCGGCAGCGACGACGCGCCGCTCGAAGACATCTTGCAGCGCGTGGCGGACATCTTCGCCTCGTCGCCGGAGGAGCACGCGCGCGCCGTCGAACAACTCGACGCGCTGAGAATTTACGTCGAAGGCATCGCGCTGCGCGAGACGTCGCGCGACTATCTCGTGCTCGCCGAGCCGACCGGGGTCGAAGAGATCGAGAGCGCGCGCCGCGAGCTACTCAACCTCGCCGAAGACCCGCACACGCTCTTCGATGCCGACTCGCGCGCGCGCTTCGATCTGCTCTGGCAAGCCTTCCGCGACCGCTACGCCGCGCACTACGCCGCCGCGCACGATCTCGCCGTCGGCGCGCAAGGACAGCATGGCGGCGCGCTCGACGAATTCACGTGCGCCGCGCCGTGGCGCGAGTTTGAGGCGCTCGCCGCCCTCCCCTTCGTCGATCCGCTCCCGTGGCGCGAGGCGTCGCGGCTCGCCGCGCGCGTCAGTGTCTCGCGCTGCGCGCTGCCCGTCCGCGAGTTGCTCGCCACGCAGCCGCGCTGCGCCTGCGCGTTCCGCCTCGCCGGTGCAGCGGAGCACAATGATGCGCTTGTGCGTCTAGAAGATTTGACCGGGCGCGGGCGCGCTATCTACCGTCGCGCCCTCGCGCACTTCCACAAGCATCTCGCCACCGCGCTCGAAACTCTGGTCGCGGAAGAAACGCGCGTTGAGGTTGGCGCGCGCGCGCGCACTCTGGCAAACTCCTTCGCGCGGGGCGAGAACCCGCCGCAGCTTTCGGCGGCAGACGTGAGCCTCGTCCTGCGCGCGCTGGAGCAAAGCCCCGCGCCGCCGCCGCTCGTGCGACTCGCGCCGCCCGACGTGCAGGGACTCTTGACGCGCGATGAACTCGCGGCGCGCGTCAGCCAGTGGCTCGAAGAGTTGCCGCACGCGCCCGCGCTCGTCGAGATCGTTAGCGAGACCAACATTCATGCCGCCGCAGAGACGGGCAGCTAGACCGACCGCCGAGAGACGCGACCCCCGCGCGAAGAAGTCCGCCGCCAAGTCCGCGCATCCAAAACCAACCGTCGTCATCGTCGGCGCGGGTCGCCTCGGCTCCGCGCTCGCCGTCGCGCTCGAAGCGTGCGGCTATCACGTCGTCGCGCTCGTCGCGCGCCAGCGTGCTCACGCGCGGCGCGCGGCGCGACTCCTTCATGCGCAGCCTCTCGCGCTCGCCGCTTCCGAACTCGCTCAACTTCCCGCGAGCGACATTCTCATCATTGCCACACCCGACGATCAGATCGCCGCGACCGCCGCACGCCTCGCCGCTGCGCTACCTGTTGACGCAACGCTGCGCGGCGATGCGACGACGGGGCGGACGCGGCTGAAGCGTCTGCGCGTCGCGCTGCACGTGAGCGGCGCGCTCTCGTCCGACGCCCTTGCGCCCTTGCGCGCGCGCGGCTTCGCCGTGGGCTCACTCCACCCGCTCGTCTCGGTCTCTGACCCGCGCGAGAACGCGAAAGATTTCCGCGACGCGTTCTACTGCGTCGAGGGCGACGCTGACGCCGTGCGCGCGGCGCGCCAGCTCGTGCGCTCGCTTGGCGGGCAAGCCTTCAACATCGCCGCGCGCGACAAGGCGCTCTACCACGCGTCGGCGGTCATGGTCGCCGGTCACGCGGTCGCGCTCTTCGACCTCGCGACAGAACTGCTCACGCGCTGCGGTCTCACGCGAAGCGACGCGCGCCGCGCGCTCGTGTCGCTCGCGCGCGGCACGCTCTCGAACCTCGCGCACGCGCGCACGAATGCCGACGCGCTCACGGGTCCCTTTGCGCGCGCCGACGCCGCGACCATTCGTCGCCACGTCAAAGCGATCTCATCGCTCGCGGATGAGCGCGACGCGCTCGCGGCTTACGTCGCGCTCGGTCGCCGCTCGTTGCTGCTCGCCGCCGCTCGCGGCGCGGGCGTGCGCGCGTTGGAAGAGATTCGAAATTATTTGAATGAGATTGACGGCGCGCGCCGCTAAGTGCGTTGCGCGCTCGTTTGCCGAAACGCTCCGCGCGCGCTTTGAATGCGCCGCTTTCTTCTTCGCTTGCGCCGATAGCCCTTTGGCGTTAGAGTTTTTCGACCGACGTTCTACAACCCATCTCGCTCGCGGAAGCGACTCTGGCGGAGGCGCGATGCCGAAGAACACGCCCAGCGTTAGTTACAGCTCGACCCTGCGCGTCAAGCTCTCTACGCGCGCGGGCTCGCTCGGCGAATTGATGACGGCGATGGGGCGCGCGGGCGCGGACATCGGCGCGATTGACATTGTCAGCGCCGCGCGCGACGCCATCACGCGCGACGTGACGTTCACCGCCGCGTCGGAAGATCACGTCCGCGAGGTCGTCGAAGCCGTCAAAGACGTGGACGGCGTCGAGGTCGTCAACGTCTCCGACCGCACGTTCCTCCTGCATCTCGGCGGCAAGATCGAAGTCGTCTCGAAGATTCCTTTGAAGACGCGCAACGATCTCTCGATGGCGTACACGCCGGGCGTGGCGCGCGTCTGCGAGGCGATCCATCGAGACCCGGAAAAAGTCTTCACCTTAACGATCAAGCGCAACACCGTCGCCGTCGTCACGGACGGCACGGCGGTCTTGGGACTCGGCGACATCGGACCCGCCGCGGCGATGCCCGTCATGGAAGGGAAGGCGATGCTCTTTAAGGAGTTCGCCGGGGTTGACGCGTTTCCGATCTGCCTTTCGACGAAAGACCCGGACGAGATCGTGCGCACGATCAAGACGATCTCGACTGCGTTTGGCGGCATCAACCTCGAAGACATCTCCGCGCCGCGCTGCTTCGAGATCGAGGAGCGTCTGAAAGAGGAGTTGGACATTCCGGTCTTTCACGACGATCAGCACGGGACGGCGGTCGTCGTCCTTGCCGCGCTCATCAACGCGGTGAAGATCGTCGGCAAGCGCATGGAAGATTTGAAGGTGGTCGTCAACGGCACGGGCGCGGCGGGCGTCGCCTGTACGAAGATCATCATGGCGGCGGGCGTGCGAAATGTGATCGGCTGCGATCAGACGGGCGTGCTCTATCGCGGACGCCGTGAAAGTATGAACTGGATCAAGGACTGGTACGCGCAGAACACGAACCCCGACAACTTGCAGGGCACGGTACACGATGCGATGCGCGGCGCGGACGTGTTTCTAGGTCTCTCGGCTCCGGGCGTGATCGGTGTTGATGATTTGAAGAAGATGAACGAGCGACCCATCGTCTTCGCGATGGCGAACCCGACGCCGGAGATCATGCCGGAAGATGCCGAGCCTTACGTTGCGGTGATGGCGACGGGAAGGAGTGACTACCCGAACCAGATCAACAACGTGCTCTGCTTCCCCGGCATCTTCAAGGGCGCGCTCGCCTGCCGCGCCTCGCGCATCAACGAGGAGATGAAACTCGCCGCCGCCCACGCCATCGCCTCGCTCATCTCCGACGCAGAACTCCATCCCGAATACGTCATCCCCTCCGTCTTCGACAAGCGCGTCGCCGAAGCCGTCTCCAAAGGCGTCGAAGAAGCCGCCTACCGCACGGGCGTCGCCCGTCGCGAGCGCGCCGCCAGTGAGTCCGCACCGTAAGTCTCCGCCGCTTGACACCTCTAAGATTGAAACGCCGAGTTGCAGAGCGCCTTCCAAATTCGGCGGCTGCTCATGCCAGCAACTTGATAACATCCCTGTCCAGACGTTTCGCGAGGAAATGTTTCGCCCTGTCTATCCTTAAGCGATTGAGTGGGGAGCGGGGGACTACTGCGCGCATGAGTTGATACGACCTGATAATCGAGCTTGAAGCGGAACATGATTTAACATATCATGCCGCCGTTTCTCTGGACGGCGCGGCTTGGATTGTTTTCGGGAAGCCTATACATCTCGTCGTTCGGAAATCACCCACTGACTCACATCAACCTAGGCGCTTACCCTACATGAAAGTAAACCTCAATGGCCAAGTGTACACAGTTCTCCGTAAATCTTGCTGTCCTCGCCCCCAACAATAAACGGCAGGTGTCGTTCGGCATCACGCGCGGCTGCATCGACGACAACACCCCCTTCTACTTAATCATTTTCGTGCTCCGGGATAAGGTGGACGGAGGGTTTCAGGATCGGGTCAAGCTCGACATCAGAGTCGGCGACACGCTCAACCCGAAGGCTGAAGCTCTGATGACCCAGGGCTTGAACATGGCGCAACTGGAGTTCCTGTCCGGTCCCCTCACCGACCGTGCGAAGCAGCTTAAGCCGGGCACGACCAATGACCCCAAGATGAACCAACTGGGGCAACAACTCCTCACCGTAAACAAATGACAATGAATCGTACTTCGTGCGGGTGCGCGCCCCGACAGGGGTGCCGCACCCCGCTAATCTCGCGCCGCCTCACATCCACACTGCTCGCCTTAACCGCGCTGTGGGTTTGTCAGGCAGCCACGGCTCCCGCGCAAGCTATCGTGAAGGCATCTGCCACGTGTCAGATGAGCGCCGACCGTTACGAGAAGGAGGGGTATGCGGTAAAGGACATTCGTGTCGAGACGCCGTTGGATTTCATCGGCTTGGTGAAGAGACCGCTGGAGGCGACGCTCAGGGAGTCCTTAACCAGCTTGCAGAGTAGTAACCGGGGGCTCAAGGTGGGCGAGAAATTCAGCAACATGGGCTACACGGACTTGTTAAGTGATTTAACGTCCAAGATCGGCACCCTTGAGCCGGGCGAGCGCTTTAAGTTTGTCGGCACGGTTCCTTCGCTTCAGTCGTGCGACGCGGGCGCGAAGTCGCTCGAAGTGGTCTTCCACGTCGTCACCAGTGGTCCTATCTCATACGTCGCGAGCATCTTTGAAAAACGCCATGACCGCTTGACGCGCGAATTAGCTCCGGGCGCTTTCTCCCGGCTGACGGGGAAATTCCTGCCACAGCCCTACATGGGCTATAACCGCTCGCGCGCTCTTTTCGGCGGCACTAAAGCCTCTTACAAGTTTGAAGACGACTTCATTAATAAAGTGGACATGAGCGTTTCCGGTTCAGGGTCGAGCGCGACCGGGGATGTGGCGCTGGCTGGAGATAGAGATTTCAAGACCGGATTGATTAACCACGCCGAGTGGAGATTCGGCTACCGATACGCAAACATCCCGAGCGACCCGGTGCGTCTCAAGGATGCGACCGGCGTCGGACAAATCTTCGGCGCGACCCGCCCGCTCGGCAACAAAGGTATCATCCTACGCTTTGGCTCTTCGGTTGAAGGCGGCAACCGACAGACCGATCTGGCACAGAGTTCTCTTCCGCCCACCGTGGCGGCGAGGTCTGGCTACGGGGCTGCCAAGATGTACGTCGGCGGCACACTCAATCAGGGGAGACAAGCCTGGACGGCGTCATACGGCTTACAACTCGGAGGTAACGGCGACTTGCAAGTTGATTACGTCAAGCAGATCGCTGACACTTCCTACACCGTCCGCTTTCTCCCGCGCGAGCACCTGCCGTTGCGGCTCGACGCCCAGTTCAACGCCGGAGACATCCACTCCGCTTCCGGCACAGTCCCCGTCAACGAGCGTTTCTTCGGCGGCAACCTAACGCGCGAATTCATCCAGGGTGATGAGTGGCGCATTCGCAGCAGCCCCTTCATCCGCAGCTTCCCACAGAACCGCCTCAATCTCATTGCTCCAGGGCTGCCCATCGGCGGCGAGAGTTTTTTCTCCGCGAATCTGACCGTGGCGCAGACCGTCTGGAGTCGCCCAGCCATTCCGAGTGACATCCTACGCGACGTGCGGGTGAGACAAGCTCTCGGAGGTCAGTTGGCGGGGTCGCGTCTTTTCGCCATATCAAGCTATCAGACCGAGACACCACAGTTCGCCGCGCTCAAAGCGAATCTCAAAGGTGACGTTGACAAGCTGCTGGCGGCAATCCAGCAGGACTTGCAAAAGCTCAACCCGCCGCCCGACTCCATCCCGATAGATTTGGACGAGTTCGCCGCCCAGATCGTCGAGGCGCGAAACATCATCGCCGAAAAAGAGGTGGACGAGGACACGGGGAAGGTGAGTGATTCGCCGCTCGAATTCAGGCACATCAGGAGTCTCGCTCTCGGCTTTAACGGGCAGCCTGAGACTTCAAAGATCGGCGCCATCATCGCAACCATCAGGGACGACATCCTTCCGCCTTTGCAGGACGCGGGACTGATCGAACTACACGACAGTCTGAAGGGACACAACGACAAGCTGGAAGCGTCCCGACAAGCTGTGCAGGTGAGCTATGACGAGATCGCAAAGCTCGTCGCGATAAATCCGGAGGAGTTGAGAGAGGCACAAGCCGGACTGGGACAGGTCGGCGCGCGTCTGGATAAGCTAGGGACGATCCTCGACGACATCGAACAGCGAATCGGCTCTCTCCCCACGGAGACGAAACAGGAAATACAGGACGCGGTTGATCGCACGAGGTCTTACGTCGATACCTCAAAGGCTTCCGTCACGGCGGCGGGCGGCGCTGATCCCGACATCGCCAAGAACAACCTGCAACTGCTGGCGGTAGGATTCGGGTCTGTCGCTCCGCCCATGCTCGTCGAGGTGAGAAGGTACGTCGGCGAGATGCAGGCGCCGCTCGCGAAGGGCGGTCTGAGCGCACAGGGACAACTGCTCGCGGGGGAAGCCGGTGAATTGCCGCGACTCCGGGCGCAGATCAGGCAAGGGCTGAAGCGCGTCACCGTCTCCGAGATAGAGCGAAGGGCACTCAACGACGTGGCATATACGGCGCGCATACTGGACGTTACCTTCCGCGAGTTGAATCTGGTGTCGGTCAGCCCTGTCGCCATGTTTGATGCCGCGCGCATCGGCGCACGAACTATCCACGGCGACGGCGGGACTCGCTACGGCGTGGGGGGAGGACTGCGGCTGAGCGTCGTCTCTTTAGACCTCACCGCCGGTTATTCATGGAACACAAGACGGCAAGCCGGAGAAGGGCGCGGTGCCTTCGTCTTCTCACTCGACATTAGCGACTTGTTCCGCTGAAGAGCGCGCTTCGAGGGTACTGTCTTCCCACAGCGAGGACGGGTGCTCATGCGCCAGCCGTCAAACGACAGCGCGCAAACTTTGCGCGATGAGCGGGACGATACGGCGAGGGACTTCGATAGCGGCTTTGATGTGGCGTGCGTTGGTGAAGTGTCCGGCGACGTAAACGCCGGAGACGTTGGTCTCGAAGGTTTGGGGATCGTAAACGGGGACTTCGCAGAGTCCGGCTTGGGTGATTTCGACTCCGAGTTGGCGCAACAGCGTGAAGTCGGCGTCCGCGCCGACGAGGACGAAGACGGCGTCGTTGGGGAGTGTGACCGACGCGCCGTCTTCACGTTTGATCCGCACCGTGGTCTCGTTGATGGCTTCGATCTCTTTGAAGAGCAGCACGCTTAACGTGCCGCGCGCGATCTGTTCTTCGAGCGGCTCGCGCACCCACTGTTTGATCGCGCCGCGCTTGGGGTCGCGGTTCTCCCAGTCGGCGCGCCAGATGGCGAGGATCGTGCGCGCGCCGCCTTCCGAAAGGAAGAGCGCAGCTTCCGCCGCGCTGTTTCCGCCGCCGACGACGAGCGCGTCTTTGCGCACGTAAGGGTAGGGCTCGACGAAGCGGTGTTGAACTTTCGGCAACTCCTCGCCCGGCACGTTCAAACGTCGCGGGTGCGCCATCGCGCCGGTGGCGACGAGCAGGCGCGCCGCCGCGTACTGGGCGCGCGACGTGCGGACGATGAAGTCTCCCGACGCTCGCCGCGCGCCGTCATGCGCCTCGCCTGCGCCGTCCGCAGTCGCGGCGCGCGCGATGGCTAAGACTTCTTCGCCCGTGTTGATGCGTAAGTTTTGTTTGAGCGCGAAGCGGACGTAGTGCGAGAGCAGCTCTTCGCGCGTCGGTTTTTCGCGGCAGGGGCGCAGAGCGCCTTCGCGCAGCTCAAGCTCGTTCGTGGTGGAGAAGACCGTGAGCCCGACGGGGTAGTGATAAATCGTGTCGGCGATGAGACCCTTTTCGACGACGAGGTAGTTGAGCCCTTCGCGCGCGGCGCAGTCTGCCGCCGAGAGTCCGGCGGGTCCCGCGCCGATGATGAGCAGGTCGAGTCGTCCGTCGTCGTGTGTCAGCATCGCGTGTGTGGAAATATCCTCGCACGCGGCGCGCACGGGTGGCAACCGACGAAGCACAGGAAATAAGAAGCGGACACGTGGCGGCGGCTTAACGGATGGAGAGTTGATTCCGTGTTGATTCCGTTAAGCCGCCGTCGCGCGCGAGAGCGTCGTCAGTCGCAGGTGGGCAGCTTGCTGG
>JAVXVR010000618.1:0-3608 GCA_032230165.1 Acidobacteriota bacterium
CTATAACTTTTTTCGGCGGCGCGCTACGTCATGAATGCGGTTAAACTACACACGACAACGGTTTATCTACGCCGCTCCGCTCCGCTGCGGCGAGCCGTCACGAGACCTTCCCGCGCGTGTCACATACTTTTTTTCGTGAAACCTTGACACCGCATCGCGCGCGTCTATAATCCCGTCTTTTTAGCGTCGCCCGCGAATTCATGACGCTCGCCCGCACGACACGCACGACCTTCAGTTTGCCGCCCGACCGAGAAGCGGCGACTCAGACCCACGACACTCTCAAAATCTTTCAGGAGACAACATGGACGCGAAACAGGTCTTGAAGTATTCGGAAGACCAGGGGGCGAAGTTTATCTCCGTCCGCTTCACCGATCTCATCGGAGCTTGGCACCACCTGACTTTCCCCATTCACGAATTAGACGAAGGCTCCTTCGAGGACGGCTTCGGCTTCGACGCATCAAGTTTGCGCGGCTGGGCTTCCATACACGAGTCGGACATGCTGCTCGTGCCCGACGCGGGGCGGGCTTGGATGGACCCTTTCTCGGAAGAGCCGACGCTGTGCGTTATCGCCAACGCCGTCGATCCGATCACAAAAGAAGGCTACGGTCTCGACCCGCGCTCGGTCGCGCAGCGCGCCGAGAGCTATCTGAAGTTCACGGGCGTCGGCGACACCATCAACTTCGGACCTGAAGCCGAGTTCTTTGTCTTCGACGGCGTGCGCTTCAACAACGACCAGCACTCCGCCGGCTATACCATCGAGTCGGACGAGGCGCACTGGATGTCTGGGCGCGCCTCGGACGAGGAGCGCGGTCCGAACCTCGGCTATCACATCCGCGCCAAAGAGGGCTACGTGCCCGTCACCCCCGCCGACTCTCTGAGCGACCTGCGCTCCGAGATCGCTCTGACTTTAGAGCGCTGCGGCATCACGGTCGAGTGCCATCACCACGAGGTCGCCACCGCCGGTCAGTGCGAGATCGACTTCCGCTTCTCGACGATGGTCGGCACGGCGGACAACCTGCAACTCTTCAAGTACGTCGTGCGCAACACGGCGCACCAGTACGGCAAGACCGCGACCTTCATGCCCAAGCCCATCTACGGCGACAACGGTAGTGGGATGCACTGCCACCAGTCGATCTGGAAGGACGAGAAGCCTCTGTTTGCCGGAGACGGCTACGCCGGGCTCTCCGAGATGGCGCTCTTCTACATCGGCGGGCTCTTAAAACACGCCGCGTCAATCGTCGCTTTCGCCGCGCCGACGACGAACAGCTACAAGCGACTCGTCCCCGGCTTCGAGGCTCCCGTCAATCTCGCTTACTCTGCGCGCAACCGCTCCGCCGCGATCCGCATCCCGATGTTCTCGCAGAGCCCGAAGCTCAAGCGTCTGGAGTTTCGCCCGCCCGATCCTTCATGCAATCCGTATCTCGCGTTTTCGGCGATGCTCATGGCTGGACTCGACGGCATACAGAACCGCATCCATCCGGGCGAGCCGCTCGACAAGGACATCTACGATCTCTCGCCCGAACAACTCAAGGGCGTGCCCTCGCTTCCCGGCTCACTCGACGAATCTTTGAACGCCCTGGAGCGCGACCACGAGTTCCTCCTGAGGGGCGACGTGTTCACCACGCAGCTCATCGAACGCTGGATCACCTACAAGCGCGAGCGCGAGATCGCGCCGCTTCGCATGCGCCCGCACCCGCTAGAGTTCTCGATGTACTACGACATCTAAGAGCAAGCAGGAGAGCTGAAGGCTGAGGGATGAAAGACGAAAGCGCGGCTGGTTAATCGCCAGCCGCGCTTTCGTCTTTCAGATCGTGCGTTCAGTTGCTACGCCGCCGCTAGAAGAACCGCGTGTAGAGCAGGCGGTTGGGCGAGCCTGCGCCGACGTTGCTGATGTGGTTGGTGGTCGCGTTGTTGACGAGCGCGTTGCGGATCGTCGCGGGCGACGAGCCGGGGAAGGCTTGCAGGTAGAGCGCGGTCGCGCCCACGACGTGCGGCGTCGCCATCGACGTGCCGCTGATCGTGTTCGTCGCCGTGTCGGAAGTCGCCCACGACGAGGTGATCGAAGAGCCGGGCGCGAAGATGTCCACGCACGTGCCGATGTTCGAGAAGGACGAACGCGCGTCCGTCGAAGTCGTCGAGCCGACCGTGATCGCCGCCGCGACGCGCGCGGGCGATTGCGTGCAGGCGTCCGCGCCGTTGCTGTTGCCTGCGGCGATGGAGTAGGTCACGCCGGAGTTGATCGAGTTGTTGACGGCGGTGTCGAGTGAACTGCTTGCCCCGCCGCCGAGGCTCATGTTGGCGACCGCCGGGCTGATGTGGTTCGCCGTTACCCAGTCAACGCCGGAGATGACGCCCGAAGTCGATCCCGACCCGTTGCAGTCGAGCACGCGCACGGCGCGCAGCATGACGCCCTTGGCGACGCCGTAGGTGGAGCCGCCGATAGTCCCAGCGACGTGCGTACCGTGACCGTTGCAGTCCTGACCGTTGCCGCCGAAGGCGTCGAAGACCGCCGAGGCGCGTCCACCAAACTGCGTGTGCGTCGTGCGAATGCCGGTATCAATGACGTAGGCGCGCACGCCCGATCCCGTGAACGTATAGTTGTAAGTTCCGTTCAAGGGCAGGTCGCGCTGATCGATCCTGTCAATGCCCCACGTCGCGCCCGTCTGCGTCGTCGTGGCGGTCATCACGCCGTCCTCTTCGACGAAGGCGACGCGCGGGTCTTGGCTGAGAGCTAGTGCCTGCTCCTTCGTCATCTTCGCCGCGAAGCCGTTGAGAGCATACTTGTAGGTGCGCTCAACCTCGCCGCCGTAGATGTCCTTCATCGTCCCGGCGAGCGCGGGGGCGAAAGAGTTTGCGCCCTTCTCGCCCGTCGCCCAGTCGTGGAAGACGACGATGTACTGATTGGGGATGGCGCTCTTGCCCTTGCCGAAGTATTTAACGGAAAGCTCTTTGTCGCCGGAGTCGGCGGAGGTTTTCTGCTTCTGACTGTGGGTCGTGGCGGGAGCGAGCGCCGCAAGGCTCAGCGCGACCGCGAAAGAAAAGACGAAAAACTTCTTCATGCGTCCTCCTAAATGTTTTGAGAGTGGGTGGGAGCAGCAGGCATCGTGCGTGAGGGCGCACGAGTTCCTCTCTGCGCGAAAGGTGCAAAGGGGTGATTCACGTCTCAACGCTCAAACACCTCCGTCGGTGGACAGGCGGTTAAGCACCATGAACGCGTGTGCGTCGACGCGGCGTCGGGCGCGCGGGGGACGTTCCCGTTGAACTGTCAGACTAAAGAGACGGACTGCGAGCAGCAATGTGCGGCGTCGAACAAAGGCATTGATGCCCGTGAGTGGGAGGCACTATAGCAAATTTTTATGAGCGCGCAAGACTTTTCTTATCACACGCGCGCCGCGTCGGACGCCAAGCGACGACAGACGGGCGAGGGCGCGCGGCGGCGAAAACTTAAGCGCGCACGCGCGTGTCGGGCAAAACGCCGTCGAGGTAGAGGAGCAGGTCGGTTGAAGGGACTTGCACGCCGAGTTGTTTGAGCATCGTCACAACCTGCCCGCGATGATAGGTCGAGTGGTTGACGACGTGCTGCATCATGCGTCCCAGAGGGTAGCGCC
>JAVXVR010000639.1:0-4540 GCA_032230165.1 Acidobacteriota bacterium
GACCGTGTACCTGCGCGAGAACCGCGTCGTGTCCGACTCCGCGCCCGATGGCACACGCCCCGCCGGGCGCGTGCACACGGTTCACAAGATCAAAAATTAGTGACAAGTGACAGGTGACGAGTGACAGGCAAGAAGGTTTTGTTTTAACTTGTCACTCGTCACCTGTCACTTGTCACAAGTCTGAATGAGTGTGCGGACTGAAGAGTTCATCGAAGCGGCGGAGCGCGAGACGCGCGCCGATCATGTGGCGCGCGCGTCGAGCCTGCCTTCGCCCGTGGCGCTCGCGGCGAATGGGCTGGTGAAGGCTTACAAGAAGCGGCGCGTGGTTGACGGCGTGAGCATTCACGTCGAGCCCGGCGAGGTGGTCGGTCTGCTCGGCGCAAACGGCGCGGGCAAGACCACCACCTTCTACATGATCATCGGGTTGGAGCGCCCCGACGCAGGTCGCATCCGCTTGGGCGACCGCGACATCACGAAGCTCCCGATGTACCTGCGCGCGCGCCTCGGCATCGGCTACCTGCCCCAGGAGCCCTCGATCTTCCGCAAGATGACAGTCGAGGAGAATATCCTCGCCATTCTCGAAACACTGAAGATGCGGCGCGGCGAGCGCTTCAAGCGGCTCGAAGAGCTGCTCGTCGAGTTTGGCATTGACCACGTGCGCCGCACGCGCGGCGACGCGCTTTCGGGCGGCGAGCGACGCCGCACTGAGATCGCACGCGCCATTGCCACCGAGCCGCAGTTCATGCTCCTCGACGAGCCCTTCGCCGGAATCGACCCGAAAGCCGTCGATGAACTACAGAAAATGATCCTGTACCTGCGCGACCGCGGCATCGGCATTCTCATCACCGATCACAACGTGCGCGAAACACTGGGCGTCACGAATCGCGCCTACATCATGGCGGACGGTCGCGTCTTTCGTGCGGGCGAGCCGCTCGAACTGACGGAAGACGCGGAGGTGCGCCGCCTCTACCTCGGCGAAAAATTCAGGCTATGATCCGCTGCGCCCACCGCCCCGGATGGGTTATAATCTCCCCGACATGCGCCCGTCGCGGCGTTTTAATTCTTCAACAAGTTATTCGCAAGTGCGGCGCATTCATTAGTCCAACGTATGTCCGTTAAGCTCACGACCAGTCTCTCGCAACGCCTCGTGCTGACGCCACAACTGCGCCAGCGCATCGAGATGTTGCAGATGACGACGATTGAGCTGGGCGAGTTGATCCAGCAACAGTTGCTTGAGAACCCCGTGCTCGAAGAAGTCGCCGCGGGCGACGAAAAGCGGGAGATCGAAGAGCACATACTCGATCAGTTAGCCTCCGGTAATGAATTCGAAGCGCCGACGGCTGAGGCGGCGGCGGCGGAGCAGAACGGCGCGAACGGCGCGGGCGATGCACAGGCAATCGAAGCGTTAGCGATGGGCGACGTGACGGGCGATGTAGTTGGCGATGCGACGACGGTCGAGGCGGGCGCGGGGGGCGAGGAGGAAGGCGAGCCGGTCGAGCGCGACCGCGACGCTTTCGAGGAAGTTGATTTCGGGCGCGAGTTTCAGGAGTACCTCGACCCCGGCTACAAGACGCAGGAGTTCGAGTACAAGGAGGACGCGCCGACCTTCGAGCAGTTCTTGACGCGACCCGAATCCCTCTCCGAACACCTCGAATGGCAGCTGCGGATGAGCCACGTTAACGACAACGTGCTCGCCGCCGCGCAGGCGGTCATCGGGAACTTGGACGAGGACGGTCGCCTCAACGCGACGAACGAAGAGATCGCCGAGTACGGCAACTGGTCGGACGAGCTGGTCGAGCAAGCCCGGCAAGCCGTGATGAAACTCGAACCCGTGGGCTGCGGCGCGCGCGACTTGCGCGAGTGCCTGCTCGCGCAGCTCGAAGCGCGCGGCGACACGGACACGCTCGCCGCGCAGCTCATACGCGAGCAGCCGCTCTCAGACCTCCAACCGCACAAGCTCCAGAACCTCAGTAAGCAGCGCGGCGAATCGGTCGAGGCTCTGCTCAAGGAGTTGGAGCGCGTCCGCACGCTCGACCCTTACCCCGGTCGCCGCTATTCTTCGGAAGAGCCGATTCTGATCGTGCCCGAAATCTTTATCGAGAAGATTGACGACGATTACGTCATCTATTTCGCCGACGACGGCAGCCCGCGCCTGCGCCTCTCGCAGAGCTACCAGAAAATCTTGGGACAGCCCGACTCCTCCAAAGAGACGCGCGACTTCATCAAAGATAAGATGCGCTCGGCGGTCGATCTCCTGCGCAACATAGAACACCGGCGGCAGACGATCTACCGCGTCGTCGAGTGCATCGTCCATCGCCAGCAGGAATTTTTAGACAAGGGCGTGCAGTTCATCAAGCCGATGATGCTCAAGGACGTGGCGGAAGAGACGGGGATGCACCTTTCGACCATCTCGCGCGTCGTCAACCGCAAGTACGCGCACACGCCGCAGGGCGTCATCGAGTTGCGCCGCTTCTTCACCGAGGGCATGACGAACGAAGACGGCGAGGAAGTCTCGACCCGCATCATCAAGCTTCAGATCAAAAAGCTCATCGAGGATGAAGACCCCCACAACCCGATCACGGACGATCAGGTCGTCAAGATTCTGATGCGGGACGGGATGAAGCTGTCGCGCCGCACGGTGGCGAAGTACCGCGACCAGATGAACATCCCCGGCTCGCGCGAGCGCAAAGCGCCGGTTTAGCTGAAAGACTGTCCGTTGTCAGTGGTCAGTTGTCCGTCGTCTGTGGCTGTCCGGACGAGAGTCTCGGTCTGCCTTGAGCAACTGACCACGGACGACGGACAACTGACAGCTTTTACATCATCATATTTCCGGAGGGCACGAATGAAATTCGAGTACACGGGTCGCCACGTGGACGTGACGCCGACGCTCAGAAGCCACGTCGAGGAGCATTTCAGTAAGCTCGATCATATTTTCAACGACACGACCGCCCGCGCACACATCATCATCGAGGTCGAGAAGAACCGGCAGATGGGCGAGGTGCTGCTCCACTGGCGCGGCGAGACTTTGACGGCGCGCGACGTGAACGCCGACATGTATCAGGCGCTGACGCGTGCCATCTCTAAGATCGAGAAGCAGGCGGTGAAGCTCAAGAAGAAGCTCATTGACCGCAAGCAGGGCGCACGCGCGCTCTCGACGCTCGCGCCCGACGATGGGCAGCAGATCGAGGCGTCGCCCAACGCTCCGCGCATCATCAGCGCGCGCCGCTACCCCATCAAGCCGATGACGGCTGAGGAAGCCGCACTCAAGCTCTCGGAAGACAGCAACCAGTTCATCGTCTTCCGCGACTCGGAGACGAACCGCATCGGCGTCATCTACAAACGCAAGGACGGCAACTACGGTCTCATCGAACCGTAAGGCTCGCGCGGTGTCCGGCGAAACTTCTGATGTGCCACATCGCGGCGCGGCGGGTATTCGGCATCTCGCCGCGCCTCTCGTTGTGCCCGGAGATTAGATGAGCGGCAACGCCGACGACCGACCGACGATCAGCGTGAGCGATTTCGTGCGCGACGCGCCCGCCGCACTCGAGCTGGCGGTGCTCGCGGGCGAGCGCGGGCTTCCCTCGCGCCGGATCAACTCGCCGCGCATCCAGAAACTCGGTCTCGCGCTCGCAGGGTTCACACACTACGTCCACCCCGGACGCGTGCAGATCGTCGGTCAGAGCGAGGTCTGGTATCTGGGGCAACTCGCCGGGGAGCGTCGGCGCGAGGCGATCCGCAATCTCGCGCTTGAAACCATGAGTTGCGTGCTCGTGACGAAAAACCTCGTGCCGCCCGCCGAGTTGGTCACGGCAGCGGACGATGCCGGGTTGCCGCTGCTGCGCACTCCCCTCGTCAGCTCAATCGCGATAGGCGTCGTCACCGATCATTTGCAACTCGCGCTCGCGCCGCGCGAAGTGCGACACGGCGTCTTGCTCGACGCCTACGGGCTTGGCGTGCTCATCGAGGGAGAATCGGGGATCGGCAAATCCGAGTGCGCGCTCGATCTCATCATGCACGGTCACCGTCTAGTCGCGGACGACACGGTCGAGGTGCGCCGCGTCCGTGCCGGTCAGTTGACAGGGAGCGCACCGGAGCTTCTGCACGAGCACATGGAGATACGCGGTTTGGGCATCATTAACATCCGCGATCTCTTCGGCGTCTCAGCGATCTGGAACGGCGCGAAGACCATCGGGCTCTCCATCCGGCTCGAACGCTGGAAGGAGATGAAAGAGGTTGACAGGCTCGGCGTGGACGAGCGCACGGTGGAAATCCTCGGCGTCAAAGTGCCGCAGGTGCTTCTGCCCGTAAGCCCCGGCAGGAATCTGGCGACGCTTGTTGAGACGGCGTTGCGCGTGCACCTCCTGCGCGTGCGGGGTTACAATGCCGCGCGAGACTTCGTCGCGCGCCACGCAGAGCTTCTCGCAGCTGACGGGGAGGGCGGCGCGCGGGACGGGGCGGAGGCGGTACGCGCCGCGCGCGGTTCAATAACTAATGGGCAGGAAGAGGCGTGAGGCTAAAGCCGCCGGGTCTGTCGAGGCGC
>JAVXVR010000034.1:0-2822 GCA_032230165.1 Acidobacteriota bacterium
AGGCTCGGTCGCGGTCGAGGGGATTAGTCTCACCGTCGCCGCGCTTTCGGAAGAGTATTTCGAGATCGCCGTCATCCCGAAGACGTGGGCGGTGACGAACCTCTCGCACCTGCGCCCCGATATGGAAGTGAATCTCGAAGCCGACATCATCGCCAAGTACGTCGAGCGCATCCTCGCTTGCGCCCCGCGGACGGAGAACGTGGGCGCGTCGTCTCTGACGTTAGAGAAGCTGGCAGACCTCGGATACAAGTAACACTCCACGCCGTCGTTCGTTCGCGCCGCTCGCGCGGCTCGCGCGCGGTCGCCTCGTCAACACACACAACCCGACTTCTCGAAAATGGAGGACGCTATGAGATTCCGTCGTCCGCGCCCGCGCCTCGCGGTCTTCGTTGGCTTCCTTATCATCGTCGGCATGGTCTGTCTCAACCGTTGGCTGTTCCGCGTCGCCTTCCGCACGGACTACTTCCTCTGGTATCTGAAGAACGGCGCGCTCATCAGCCTCGCCACGGGCTTCCTTAAGCTCGTCTGGGACGGCATGAAGGCGCGCCTCGGCTTGATCTCGACGCACCCCGCCGCCTACATCGCCGCCTGCCTCCAACTGCTCGGCGTCTTCACGCTCTCGCTCTCGCCCGCGCGCCGCCGACAGAGGCTGCGACCGAAGGAAGTGGCTTTCGACATCGGTCTCAACTCCGCCGCCTCTCGCGCGCTCGACGAAATTCTCTACTTCTTCCTCGCCTTCGTCATGCTCTTGCTCTGCGTCGGCTGGGTGCTCTGCGTCGCGCCGCTCGTCTATTTCGTGACGCTCGTCGCGGGCGTTCCCGCGCGGCAAGAGCTGCGCGGCAAACTCGCCCCGACCTACATCCACGAACAGGGCGGACAGGTCGAAGTGTTCGAGACGGACGAAGAGATCGATCTCTACGCGAGCGGCAAAATGCCTGAGAAGGCTGTCGGGCTTTCTTTCGCGCGCGACCCGTTCGCCGTCACGCAAGCCATGACGGCGCTCATCCTGTGGCTTGCCGGTCTCGCCTACGGCATGATCAAATAAGACGCACACGACTCCTTGCGCACCGAGCATGGAAAAACTTGCCGACTTAGGTTACAAATAGCCCGCCGTGCCTCGCGCGGCAACTCACCTCGCAAGACCGGAGGCTTCCTCATGTTCAGAGAGAGACAGATCACAGTCTTCCCGACTTACGGCTACCGGACGGCGGGCGTCTGGACGATTCCTTTAAGAATCTGGGTGCACAAGCCGAGGCACGTGGACTTTGTGCCCGACGATCTCATCCGCGTCCTGCTCGACGACGCCGGCACGCTCAAAGAGCATGAGGTCATACGCTGCCGCGAGTGCATCGCGGACTTCATCGCCGACGACGATTCCGGTGAGACCGTCACCTTCAAGCTCGACGCGGGCGACGAAACTCACCGCTTCGACGCGAAGACCGACCACAACGGTCTCGTCGAAGAGAAGTTTGAAGTCCCCGGTCATCTCTCCGGCTGGTTGACCATTACCGCCGAGGTGAAAGGTCTGTTTGGTAAAACTCATAGCGGCGTGGGGCGCGCGCGGCTCATCGAGCCCGTAGGCAAGTCGGTCGTCTCCGACATTGACGACACCATCAAGGTGAGCGAAATCCCCGCGGGCACAGGCATCGTCCTGCGTAACACTTTCCTGCGCGACTACGTCGCCGCCGAAGGGATGCTCGAACGCTACCGTGGGCTTGGCGACGTGTCGTTCCACTACGTTTCGGGCAGCCCCTGGCAACTCTTCCGTCTGCTGCACACGTTCCTCGTTGAAAAGGGCGGCTTCCCCGAAGTCACGTTCCACATGAAGAGCCTGCGCAAGAACCCGCTCGACCTGCACGGCTTCCTCCACGATCTGAAGAACTTCGTCGCGGGCAAGGCTTACACGAAGGAGCAGAAGATCGAGCAGATCACGGAGTTGATGAACAACCTCCCCGAACGCGTGTTCACGCTCATCGGCGACTCGGGCGAGCTTGATCCCGAAGTCTTCACCGAGATCAGGGCGCAGCGCCCTGCGAAGCAAGTAGAGAAGATCGTCATTCGCGACGTGGTCGGCGCGCGCACGAGCGCGCCCGACAGGCTGCGCGCCGTGGACGAGATCATAGACGCGCCCCTCGTCAGCCACGGCAAGTCGCAGTTCTAAGGCGCGTCGAACGAAGAGAGCCGCGCCTTCCCGCCGAAAGGTCGCCGTTTACCCGGTCGCAAAAAACGCGACTTTCGGGTAACATTATCCCGCTGTCAAACTCTCCTAAAAATTTGCCGGGATCGCCTAAAATGCCTTTTGCTTCCATTGAAGAAGCCGCCGCCGACATTCGCGATGGTCGCATGGTGATCATCGTGGACGACGAGTCGCGCGAGAACGAGGGCGACCTCGCCTGCGCCGCCGAGAAGATCACGCCTGAGATGATCAACTTCATGGCGACCCACGCGCGAGGGTTAATCTGTATGCCCTTGACGGAGGAGCGCTGCGACGAGCTGCACCTGACGATGCAGGTCAACGACAACACCTCCTTCTTCGGCACGGCGTTTACAGTCTCCGTCGAAGCTAGACGTGGCGTGACGACCGGCATCTCTGCGTCCGACCGCGCCACGACGATTCTGACGGCGGTTGATCCGAAGACGCGCCCGCAAGACCTCGCGCGCCCCGGTCACGTCTTCCCCTTGCGTGCGCGCAAAGGGGGGGTGCTCGTCCGACCGGGTCAGACCGAGGCGATCGTCGATCTCGCGCGCATCGCGGGGCTCGAGCCCGCCGGAGTCATCTGCGAGATCATGAACCGGGACGGCACGATGGCGCGCCTGCCGCA
>JAVXVR010000046.1:0-6791 GCA_032230165.1 Acidobacteriota bacterium
CGCATGTTCGTCACGGACATCTCGCGCTGGCAGGAGTATGGGCGCGCACACGGCGAATTCTTCGGCGAAATTTTACCTGCGACCTCGATGATCGAAATCTCGCGTTTGATTGACGAGAGAATGCTCATCGAGATCGAAGCTGACGCGGAGTTGTAACGATCTGCTCGCCGTCGCTTGCTGCGCACACAGCATCACGTGCACTCTCGTCGTCGTCTGAACTGAAATTCTCAATTTATGTCAACACAACCCGACACGCTCATCGCCCCCGTCGAGATCGAGCGCAACTTTCGCGAGATCGCGCCGCCGCTCTCGGAAGCAGAGGCGCGGCTCGAATCCAACCGTTGCATCTACTGCTACGACGCGCCCTGCACGCGCGCCTGCCCCACGCACATAGACGTGCCCTCGTTCATCAAGAAGATCGCGAGCGGAAACCTGACGGGCGCGGCACGCGTCATCTTCGACGCCAACCCGATAGGTGCGACGTGCGCGCGCGTCTGCCCCGTCGAGGCTCTGTGCGAGGGCGCGTGCGTCGAGAAGACTTTGATGGAAAAGCCCATCGAGATCGGACGGCTGCAACGCTACGCGACCGACGACGTGTTCGCGCGTGGGCGCGACGTGCTCAAGGCTGGCGAGCCGAACGGCAAGACGGTCGGCGTCGTCGGCTCAGGTCCCGCCGGTCTCTCGTGCGCGACGTATCTCGCGCGGCTCGGCTACAGTGTGACGGTTTACGAGCGCAAAGCCCTCGCGGGGGGCTTGGACACCTACGGCATGGCTGAGTACAAGATGACGCAAGCCGTCTCGCGCGATGAAGTCGCGCAGGTCGCGCGGCTCGGCGTTGAGTTTCGGACGAACACTGAAGTCGGTCGCAATGTTTCGTTCGACGATTTGCAAAAGAAGCACGATGCTATTTTTCTCGGCGTCGGCTTGGGCGCGACGCAGCGTCTCGGCATTCCGGGCGAAGACTTGCCGGGCGTTTACGATGCCCTCGACTTGATCGAGCGCATCAAGACGCGCGACTGGGCGAGCGTGCCCATCGGTCGCACGGTCGCGGTCGTCGGCGCGGGGAACACCGCCGTTGATGCGGTCACGCAATCGAAGCGACTCGGCGCGGAGCGCGTGCTGATGATCTATCGTCGCACGGCGAAAGAGATGCCCGCTTACGAATATGAGTTTGAGCTGGCGAAGCACGACGGCATCGAGTTCTGGTGGCTCACCGCGCCGGTCGAGATCGTCGCGGACGCATCGGGCGAGCGACTCGGCGCGCTGCGCTGCGTGCGTATGGAGCTGACCGCGCCGGACGCTTCCGGCAGACGCGGCGTGCAGCCCGTCGCCGGATCGGAGTTCGAGATTCCGGTGGACATGGTAGTGAAGGCTACGGGGCAGTCGAAGATGAAAGAGTGGCTGATGAAGACCGCCGGAGTTGAGACGGACGCAGCGGGTCGTGTCGTCGTCAACACCGAAACCATGCAGACAACGAACGCGAAAATTTTCGCGGGCGGCGACTGCGTCAACGGCGGGCGCGAAGCCGTGGACGCAGCACAGACAGGCAAGCTCGCCGCGCAAGGCATTCACCTGTCGCTGACGGGTGAGCACATCGAGTTCGCTGGCGCGCGGCTTCCCTTTATCGAGAAGCTTCCAGAGGAAGTTCCGGTGGCGATTCCGGCTGCGTTTGACAGTCCTGCGGCGTCGGCTGACGAGTTAGGAGTGAAAGGCTATGGCAGACCTGAGCGTTGATTTCGTCGGCATCAAATCGCCGAACCCGTTTTGGCTGGCGTCGGCTCCTCCGACGAACATGGGCTCGATGATCGAACGCGCGTTTGACGCGGGCTGGGGCGGCGCGGTGTGGAAGACTCTGGGCGAGCCGATCCGCAACGTCTGCTCGCGCCTCGGCGCGCTCGATGCGGGACCGCAGCGCATGATTGGTCTCAATAACATTGAGCTGATCACGGATCGTCCGCTCGAAGTGAACTTGAAAGAGATTCGCGAGTGCAAGCGGAAGTATCCGAAGCACGCCGTCATCGTCTCGCTCATGGTCGAATCGAAGCGCGAGGCGTGGCACGAGATCGCCAAACAGGTCGAGGATACGGGTGCGGACGGCGTGGAGTTGAACTTCGGCTGCCCGCACGGCATGTCTGAACGCGGCATGGGCGCGGCGATGGGGCAAGTCCCCGACTACACCTGCATGGTGACGGGCTGGGTGAAAGAAGCGACCAAGCTTCCCGTCATCGTCAAGCTCACCCCGAACGTCACATCTATCACGCCGCCCGGACGCGCGGCGGTTAAGGGTGGCGCGGATGCCCTCTCACTCATCAACACGATCAACTCCGTGATGGGGGTCGATCTCGACACGATGATCCCGCAGCCGAACGTCAACGGCATGACGGCGCACGGCGGCTACTGCGGTCCCGCCGTCAAGCCCATCGCCTTGAACATGGTCGCGGAGTTGGCACGCGATCCGGAAATCACAGTTCCCATAAGCGGCATCGGCGGCATCTCGACCTGGCGCGACGCGGCGGAGTTCTTGCTGCTGGGTGCTTCGACCGTGCAGGTCTGCACGGCGGTGATGCACTACGGCTACCGGATAGTTGAGGACATGATCGACGGGCTGTCGAACTATCTGGACGATAAAGGCTACGCCTCCGTGCGCGACATCACGGGGGCGAGCACGCGGCGCGTGACCGACTGGGGCAACCTCGATCTCAACTACAAGACGGTCGCGCGCATCGATCACGCGAAGTGCATCCAGTGCAACCTCTGCCACGTCGCCTGCGAGGACGGCGCGCACCAGTGCATCCCGCTTGTGGCAATGCACGGCACACGCTTCCCCGTCGTAGATGAGCACGAGTGCGTCGGCTGCAACCTCTGCTATCTGGTCTGCCCCGTACCGGGCTGCATCTCGATGGTGCGCCTCGACGACGGCACCGAGCCTCTCACATGGCGCGAGTTGACGAGCCGCGAGCCGCAGACGATGACGGCGGACTGAGAGTTTTAATAAGAGCGAAATCAACAACAGCCTTGCTTCCTTTGCGTCTTTGCGCCTTTGCGTGATACATCCTCACGCAAAGGCGCGAAGGAAGCGGAAGTGCTTTACGCTAAAATACTCGACGAGGAGATCAGCTTAATGAGATCGAAGGGGTACGTCTGTTTCATCGTCGCTTTTACCCTATTACTCTCGAACGTCGCGCTCGCAGCGTCGGGCAGTTGGTACTTCGCCGTCTCAGGCGACTCGCGCGACTGCGGCGATCTGATCATGCCGAAGATCGCGCAGGACATCGCGAGCCGACGAGCTGAGACCCCCGCCGAATTCTACTGGCATCTGGGCGATTTGCGCGGCATGTTTCGCATCGACTGCGACATGCTCAAGCGCAAGTATCCGAAGTACGACTGCGCCGCGCGCCCCGCCGCGGGTCTCCAGCCGAACGACTTCAACGAGTATTTGAAGAATGCCTGGGACGACTTCATACAGTTTCAGATCAAGCCCTTCAACCCGACGCCCTTCATTCTGGGCATCGGCAACCACGAGCTGATCAACCGCACGCGCGACGACTTCGAGTGCCGTTTCAAGACGTGGCTCACGCAGCCGCCCATCGAAGAGCAGTTTCGCCGCGATGCGCGACGCGGCATCCCCACGCTCGAAGGCAACACCTACTTCCACTTCGTTCGCGACGGCGTGGACTTCATCTATCTCGACAACGCCGACGCCGAAGGCTTCTTCAGCCCCGAAGAGCTGACGTGGCTCGCACGCGTGCTGGAGGCTGACGCGAAGGACAAACAGATCAAGACGATCGTCGCCGGGATGCACGACGCGCTTCCCCTCAGTACGGAGCGTGGTCATGCGATGGATCAGACCTGCAAGGGCGTCTGTTCGGGCTTGCAGGCTTACGATATGCTCTGGAACGCGCAGAACCTGTCAGCCACACCGCAACAGCACAAGCACGTCTATGTCCTCGCCAGCCACTCACACTTTTTCCGCGAGAACATCTACGACACGCCGGAGCACAAGGGGAAAGTTCTGCCCGGCTGGATCATCGGCACGGGCGGCGCGGAGCAGTACAAGCGCGAGGGCGAGCGCATCATGTACGGCTACATGCTGGTCGAAGTCCGCGCGGACGGGACGCTAGGCACGCAGTTCCGCGAGGTGACGCGCGATAGCCTGCCGCTCGCCACCGGCGTCGGCGCGGAAGAGCTGACGAGTTTTTGCTTCGAGCAGAACAAGCGCGCGCCATTCGATGTCCACCAGTCGAACTGCCAATGCAGCGCGGCGAAGTAAGATTCTCACGCGCGCACAGATTGACGCATGATGAACGCTTACCCTCAGCCGCCCCGCTTCGTCACGGCGCGCTTGCGCGCGCAGCTCACGACCGCGCTGCTGCTGATTGATGGCGGGCTCTGCCTGATCGCCGTCGTCGTCCTTCTCCTCATTCTCGGACATCTCTCCGGCGCGTCTGCTGACATCGGTAGGCTGACGATCGGACTCGTCGCGCTCGCGAAGATCGCCGTCCGCCTCACGACGGTCGTCCTGTTTTTGATGTGGCTTCACCGCGCCTACGAGAATCTGCGCGCCTTCGCCCCCAGAACCGAGACTTCGCCCGGCTGGGCTGTCGGCTACTGGTTCATCCCCTTCGCGAACTTTGTACGACCCTTTCAGGTCGTCAAAGAAATCTGGATCAAAAGCGACCCGGCGGTAGATTTCACGAATGGATACGGCAAACTGGGTGAAGGTGCGCGGACGACGACTCTGCTCGGCTTCTGGTGGGGCTTCTGGCTACTATCAAACTTCGCGAATGGAATTTACAACAGGTTAAACTGGAAGGACAGGTTGGGGCGCATCCCCGTAGAGACGCTCTGGGCTGGTGTCGCGAGCAACCTGCTGACCTTAGTCGCCGCCGTCCTCGCCGCCTCGGTCGTCTGGACGATCAATCGTATGCAGTCGGAGAAGAGTCAACGGCACGGTTACGATCTCTGGACGCCGCCTCCGCCGCCGCCGGATAGCTTCGAGCCGCGGACACCCACAGGCACCTACTGAGCCGTCGCCGCTTCACGACGCACGCGCAAACTCACTTTTCAAGCTTCCAGCTCCGACATGACCTGCGGAATCTCCGCGAGCAACTCGCGCGCGAGGTAGCCGACCCGACCCACACGGCGCGCGAGCCTCTCACCCGCGAGCGCGTGAACGTGGACGCCCCACACGGCGGCTTCGACGGGCTTCGCGCCGCGTGCCGCGAGCCCGGCGATTATCCCTGCCAGCACGTCTCCAGAGCCGGAAGTGGCGAGACCGACGTTGCCCGCATGGTTCGCGAAGCAAGTTTCACGCTGGTGCGCGGCGATCAAAGTCTTACGACCTTTGAGCACGACGACGGCATGTAGATTTTCGGCGACGCGCCGCAAGGTCGTTTGCGGATCAAGCCTTAGCGCCTCGATGGTCTCTCCCGTCATCTCCGACATTTCCACCAAATGCGGAGTGAGGATCGGCGTGCGGCGCAGCCCTCTCAACAGTCGAGAATTTTCCTGCAACTTGTTTAAGGCGTTCGCGTCGATGACGAGCGTTGCGTCCTCGACATAGCGGACGACGTTCTTGACGACGCGACCCGCCGCACGCTCGTCGCCCATGCCGGGACCTATGATGATTGCTTGCGCCGCCTTGATGTGCTCGGCGATCAGGTGGATGCCTTCGGGGTCTGCTTCGCCGCGCTTCGTCTCTTTCAACGACAGCACGCGCGCTTCGGGAACTGAGACGCCGACGTGCGTCGCGACCGTGCGCGGCGTCGCGATCTGCAACTTCCCTGCGCCCGCCCTGAGCGCAGCTACGCCCGCCAAGACGCACGCGCCCAACATCTCGGCTGAGCCGCCGATGAAGAGCACGCGTCCGCGCGACTCTTTATCGCCCTCCTCGTCTATGACGGGCAGCTTCCACGCGGTGAGCAGATCAGCGTCAATCTCCACTTCGCGGAGTTTGACCTTCGACTGCCCCGCTTTCATCTTTCTCAAAGCCATTGCCCGCCCGCCTTCACTTGAACTCAGCCACCACCAGCGTGTGATCCGAAGGTCGCTCCCAGCCGCGCGGCTCCTTATCAATCCACACGCGCTTGCAGTCTTCAGCCAACGGCTCAGAGACCCAGATGTGATCGATTCGCAAACCCTCGTTGCGCCGGAATCCCCCCGCGCGGTAATCCCACCACGAGTAGAATCCGCCGCGCGGCTCGTGCAGGCGGAAGGCGTCCGTAAAGCCCCATTCTTTGACCCCGGCGAGCGCCTCCTTTTCGGGCTGGCTGAAAAGTATCCGACCGCGCCACTGATTTGGATCATGCACGTCTCGATCTTCGGGCGCGACGTTGAAGTCGCCGCAGACGAGCACGCGGTCGTCCGCCCAGTAGTGCTCGTCGAAAAACTCTCGCAGACGCCGCAGCCACCCGAGCTTGAACTTGAACTTCTCCGTCCCGACCGACTGACCGTTCGGGACGTAGATGTTGACGACGCGCACACCATTCACAGTCGCCGCGATCAGACGCGCGTGCGACCCTGCTTCTTCGTCGGGGAAGCCGCGCTGCACGTCTTCGCACTTTTGGCGCGAGAGGATCGCCACGCCGTTGTAAGTCGGCTGCCCGTGCGCCTCTATGTGGTAGCCGAGCTGCTCAAACTCCGCGCGCGGGAACTTTTCGTTCGTGCATTTCGTCTCCTGTAGGCACAGCACGTCGGGGCGCGCCTCTGCAAGCCACTTCAGGACGACGGGCTGGCGCGCGATGATCGAGTTCACATTCCAGGTTGCGATCTTCACCGGGCGCATATTATAT
>JAVXVR010000103.1:0-2737 GCA_032230165.1 Acidobacteriota bacterium
GGAGTCGCAGCCGTGATGTTGCTCATGTCGGCAACGATCTCGGAGTAGCGCGGGAGGCGACCCAGCGTCGCTGCATAGAAGTTGAAGACGAAGCGTCCCTTCGACTCAAACTCGGGCGAGCGGAAGAAGCCGGAAGAGACCGAGGCGCGGTCGCAACGCGTATCATTCGGCGCGCAGCCGTTGAGCGTGCCGACCCATGCTGCCGTGCCAGCCGCGTCAGGCTCGCGCGCGAGGAAGTCGAGGTATTGCATCCGCACGAAGAACGTGGGATCGAAGATCGGGTTCGTTCCGTTCTGACCCGGCGCTTCGTTCGAGGTGATGACGAGCGTCATCGTGCTCGGCGTGCCGATGATGTTGCCGGGCGAGGTGAATAGCGATTGGGTCAGAACGAGCATGACGTTTTCATTCGGCTCGCCGTAAGCGTCGTCTATGAGCGGGACGGAGACGGTCTTCGACGCCTCGCCGGGCGCGAAAGTGACGGTCGTGAACGTCGTCGCGTAATCGCAGCGCGCGAAGGCGACACCCGGCGCGGTTGTCGTGTCGCCGCAGCCGACCGCCGCCGGGTTGTCGCCGGTTCTAAAAATAACGCTGTTGGTGTTACTCAGATTGCCTGTGCGCGTGATGGTTACCTGCGCGCTTCCGCTCGTCTCGCTCACCGTTTGCGTGGCGGCGGCGAACTGGATGGTCGTGGTCGTGGGCGGTATGACCGACGTGTTCCAATTCAGGCTGATGCTACCGTCGTCGCCGGAGGTGTAACCGTCAACGGCGATCTGGTAGGTCGTGCCGGAGACGGCGTTGAACTGCACGGAGCTGGTGTGGTTGGTGCTTGAGATATCATCGTTCTTCGCCACGGGGGTCAGCGCGCCCACGTTTGAGCCGGTGTAGATGGCGAGCACCGTATCGAAGGTGCTGGGCGTGCCGAGCGGGTTGTCAGTGGTGAACGTCCATGTGCCGCTCGCGGGGGCTTGCCAGCGATACCAGACCGACTCGCCGCCCACGCTACCATCTGGTGAATGGCTCGGCTCGCCTGCCTCTCTCGTCGCGCCGACATTCGTGCCCGTCACGCCACCGGTAAAACCGGTAAGCGATTGCGCGTTGGCGAAGTTGTCGTTGGCGGGCGGCGGGGGCACGACGATCTGTCCCACGCTGTAGCCAAAGAAATCCATAGCTCGCACGTCGTTCGCCGTGATCGACTTGTGCTCGCCGCGACGCAGCGCCGGGTCCATGATGCCGATGAAGACGCCGCCGTTCAGCGTGTCGTGCTTCCAGTGGCTCGACTGGTTGCCGTCGCCACCGCTGCCGCTGGGGTCTCCGGTCGAAAGCTCGACCTCGGTGTTGCCGTTGAACTGGACGCGCCGGTCGGCGGAATTCGCGCCCGCAGAGACGGCGCGCGCCGCCGTCGTGAAGTTGGCGAGCGACGCCGCGCCGGGCTTGAAGCGGTAGAAGTCCCAGATCGAGGCGTCGCTGCGACCATCACCTGCCTCTGAGACGAAGCCGAGCGCGTGCCCGATCTCGTGGACGGCGACCGAGTCGAAGTCGGTCAGGTTCGACGTTACCCCGTTGGTCGGATCGAAGTCGAAACCGAAGGCGGAGTTGAAGCCGATCTTGGGGTTGGTGGTCGTGCCGACGTTGATGCCGAGGGCACTCAACTGCGACGGCGGCATGAAGATATTCGTCACGCTGCCGCTTTCCACGGGGAGGCTCGACACAGGCAGGGTGTTCACTACAACCGCCTCTTCGCCGGCGGTCGCGTGGCTGACGAGTTTCGAGCGGATGGTGGAGTACGGGATAAGGAAGCCGGACGAGCTGGTTACGCCGAGGACGTTGGAAGACGAGAAAGCAGTGCCGAAGGCTGTCGTGCCGAAGTCCACGTCGATACTCACGGTGATGGGGTCGGCAATGAGCGCCTCCCATTTGGCGGCGGCGTTAATGAATGCCTGCTTTGCCGCGGGGTTGGCGTCGAGTTGCGCCGTACCGTTCAGGACGATGTGGAGACCCGCAGAAGTGGCGTTCGTGTTCACGCCGCCGCTTGCGAATGATTGATCGGCGTTCTCCTTCAGATGGTTGATTCGTTGCAGCGGGACACCAGACGGGCGGTTGATCTCGCGTGCCTCTGCCGGGGTGGCATCGCGGCAGATGGTGTCACCGTCGGGCGTTTGATAAATGACGAACGCCTGTGCAACCTCAGAAGCAACGTACTGCCCTTTAATCGGCACGCCCGTCTGCGCGCGGACGAGTCGAGCGAGCGGCGCGGAGAGTCCGAGCAGCAGTGCGAAGGCGAGCGCAGGGCGAACGACGCGGCGCATTGAACGGGTGGAAATCAAATTACTCACAACACCTCTCCCAGATAATGACGGGCGACTCACGAAATCAAAGCCGCGTGAAAAGCTTGGCACGCTTGACTTCGTAGCGCGGAAGCAAACCGATATTGGGGCACGAAGGAACAGAAACTTGTGAGCGCCAAAAACTCGACACTGGTTGGGGGTGAGACCAGCGAGCATTTTGCCGCGTTGCCGCACGGGGCGGCGTCAGAAAGTGACTTTTACGAGGAGGAAAGCGACCAGAAAATCCGCTCGAAAACGAGCCCCGTAAGTGTCCGAGTTTAGAAGCGGAGCAAGGGGTTTTAGATGCCTGTGAGAGGAAGCCCAGGGGGTCGTGGAAATGGGCTTCCGTTGGTCAGCGGCAGATGTCTTCCGACCACTTAAAAACTTTAACCGCGCGGCGCCCGTCGAGTCAA
>JAVXVR010000128.1:0-3772 GCA_032230165.1 Acidobacteriota bacterium
GCCAGCAGCTTTAGCGGCGGCGCGCAGTGCTGCTAAGACCATTGAAACGCGCGGTTTGACCATGCAGATTCGAATTATCGCTACCAGCTTCCGGGATTCCAGACGTTTTACTTGAATGCAATCTAGCCGAAGTTTGACCACCCGTCCTGTTCGGAATCGAATCAAACTTACCGCCCCCGAAAACCTGTCGTGGAAAACGGCAACTCATCAATGCGCGCGCACATCCGAGCATTGTAGCGTCAGCACGCTTCAACCCGCTCATTGTTTAGATTCAAACATCTCTTCCGACCTGCTGTCGCTTGAGTAAATACACGGGGCTGGACTTCGGTCGTTCGCGGATGATAAAGTCATATTACGTCATGCGCTACCGTGTGCGTGGCGCGAGATCGAAGAGCAAGGTTTTACCGCAACTTCCGCGCGTTGACCTTTCGCCTGCAATCTTCCGATTGCAAACTCAAACAAGTCCTAAATTCTTTGACGCGCAGCCATTCCCCCTTTTTGACCGAGGCTGCGACCGAGCGAGCCGCTTATGCCTTTACCTCAACCTCGTTTGATCCCCCGCATCCAACGCGCCGCGACTTATGTCGGAGCGGGCGTATTATTCATCGCGCTGGTCGTCGCCGCCGTGCAGCTTTTCGCGGGCACGCACACCGTCGCCGTTCAGGAAGTCAACTACACGCAGCTTCGCGGTCTGGTTGACGCGGGCGCGGGCTCGTCGCTCGTCGTCAACGGCGAATTGCTCGTCGTCACCAAGGCGGACGGCACGCAGGCGCAAGCCGTCGTTACCGATTCGCTGGCGCAACAGGAGATCATCAAGGTCTTCAGCCAGAACCATCAGACTATCGAGTTCCGCTCGAACCAACCCGGCGCGCTCGCCTCCGCGCTCAACTGGATCATCGTCGTCTTCGCGCTCGGCATCCTCGGCTTCGTCGGCTGGCGCGTCTATGCGAGCATGGGCGGGCACGGCGATTTCAAAGTTGGCGACGAGAGCGGCAAGCAGGACGTTTCGTTCGCGGACGTGGCGGGTGTTGACGAGGCAAAGTCGGAGCTGGCGGAGACGATAGACTTCTTGCGCGATCCGGCGCGCTTCGGTCGTCTGGGGGGGCGCGCCCCGCGCGGCATACTCCTTTCCGGTCCTCCGGGCACGGGCAAGACCCTGCTCGCGCGCGCGGCGGCGAACGAGGCGGAAGTGCCTTTCATCTCCGTTTCGGGGTCAAGCTTTCAGGAAAAGTTCGCGGGGCTGGGCGCGGCGCGCGTACGCAAGCTCTTCGCGAAGGCGCGGGAACTCTCGCCCTGCGTCGTCTTCATTGACGAGATCGACGCGCTCGGTCGGCGTCGCGGGCGCGGCGGCGACTCCGCTTCAGCCGATCAGGATCAAACGCTCAACCAGCTCCTCATCGAGATGGACGGCTTCACGCAAATGAACGGCGTCGTCGTCATCGCCTCGACCAACCGACCCGACATACTCGATCAAGCTCTCACGCGCCCCGGCAGATTCGACCGGGAGATCACCGTCAATCTCGCGGACGTCCGCGGTCGCGAGGCAATCTTGCGCGTCCACGCGCGCAAGCTCAAACTCGCCGAAGGTCTCGAACTCGGCTGGATCGCGCGCGGCACGCCGGGCTTTTCCGGCGCAGACCTCGCGAACCTCTTGAACGAAGCGGCGATCTTCGCAACGCGCGACGATTCCGAGGCGATTGCACGCGAGCACGTCGAATACGCGCGCGACAAGATTCTGATGGGAGTCGAGCGGCTCGGCTTCATGATGGACGAAGACGAGCGCTACGCGACCGCCGTGCACGAGGCGGGTCACGTCGCCGTCGGTCTCGCCGTCAAGCACGGCGATCCCGTGCATAAGGTTTCGATCCTGCCGCGCGGTCGCGCCCTCGGCGTCACGCAGTCTTTGCCTGAGCGCGACCGTCTGATGAAGAAGCGCGAGTATCTCGAAGACCAGATCGCGATCCTGTTGGGCGGACGCGCTGCCGAGCAGATTCTGCTTGAGACGATGACGGCGGGCGCGTCAAACGACATCGAGCGCGCCGTCGAGATCGCGCGCAAGATGGTCGCAGAGTTCGGCATGAGCCCTCTGGGTCCCATCCACCTCGGCAAGCCCGAAGACCCGCACAGTCAGACGCTGCTCGACCGCATCGAGCACGCGACGAGCGACATCATCAACGTGCAGATGCAGCGCGCCTGCGAAGTCGTTGCGTCGAGCCGCGAAGAGATCGCGCGCCTCGTCGTCGGCCTCATGGAGCGCGACACGCTCGACGCTGAAGAGATCAAAGAGTGCTTCGGTCTCAAGGCGCACACGCAAGCCGCGGCATAGTCGCAGTGACGACAATTCTGGTTTCCTAATGACTTTGCGCCTTTGCGTGAGAATTTAACCTCACGCAAAGGCGCAAAGTCGTTAAGGGCTAAACGGTCGCCGCTCGCTTGATCAAACGGGTCTTTCTCCTGTACTTTCCAGACGGAAAGCGGTCAAGCTCCCAGCCTCCGTTGGATTCCAAAGCTCCCGAACATGATCTGCGATGACTCTGCCCGGCGTCACACGCCTAGAGCTTCCCATTCTCCAAGAACTCGTCGCCACGGGCGGCGCAGACGATGTGCGCTTCCTCTACGCGCGCCTCATCTCCTACTTCCCGCAAATGAACGGAAGTGTCGCGCCCTCGCTCGCACGCGAAGATCGACAGTGGCGCAGGCACGTCCAGAGCGCCGGTCGCGTGCTCGACGAGAAGCGACAGATCGAGCGGCGGCGCGGGCTTTGGTCGATCACGAGCAACGGACGCAAGCGCGTCGATGAAGAAGCGCCAAGTTTCACCTACGCGCCGGACGAGCCGCAGACCATGCCCGCCGCCGCGTCGGAGTTTTCGCACGTCGAAGTCCAGCGAATGCTCTTGGACATCGGGCGCGCGCTCGGCTTCCACGCCGAGATGGAGTTCGACTACTACGACGTGGTGTGGCGCGCGGGCGAGACGAGCCCGCGACTCAGCCACGTCTTCGAAGTGCAGCGCAAAGGGAACGTTGACGCCGCGCTCGCGAAACTCAAACGCGCTTATGAGTCGCAGCGCAGCCGACCGTTCTTCGTCGTCGCGAGTGAGCGCGACACGAACCGCGCGCAGCTTCAGATGTCGCTCGCCGAGACGGGCGCGTTCCACGAGATCGGACGTGTGACGACCATCCTCAGCTTCGAGCAACTGCATCGACTTCACCGCGCGCTCACGTCCGTGGAAGATTTGCTCGTGGGGTTCATCGAGCGATGACGACGACCGGCACGCCGCTGCGCAAACAGTACCTCGATATCAAGCGTCGCCACCCGGACGCGCTGCTCCTCTTTCGCATCGGCGACTTCTACGAAGCGTTCGACGACGACGCGCGCCTGCTCTCGCGCGAACTCGGCATCGTGCTCACCTCGAAGCCGATGGGGCGATCTTTTCGCGTGCCCTTAGCGGGCGTCCCTCATCACAGCCTGGAGCGACACCTCGCAACTCTGATCACGCGCGGTCATCGCGTCGCCATCTGCGAACAACTTTCGACTGAGCCTGTGAAGGGCGGCTCGGGTCGCGGCTTGATCGAGCGCGACGTGGTGCGCGTCGTCACGCCCGGCACGATCATCGAGCCGGGGCTGTTGCAGAGTAAAGTCAACAACTACCTCGCCGCCTTAGCGACCGACGGCAAGCGCGCTGGTGTCGCTTACGCCGACGTGACGACGGGCGAGTTCGCCGCGACCGAGCTTGAAGCCTCCGCCGCGATTCCTGAACTACAACGCATCGCG
>JAVXVR010000133.1:0-4268 GCA_032230165.1 Acidobacteriota bacterium
GCGCGTAGCGCGGCACTTTCACATCGAGCGTGATGCTCGTGTCTTCGCCGCCGGCGCGAGCCATGCCGCCTCCCACGCCCGTGCCCCCGCCTGTGCCCGCGCCGCTCCCGCTCCCCGTGCCGATGCCCTTCGCGCCGGGCGTCGGCTGCGCCGGGCGCGGGGCTTGCGGCACTTTGACGACGACGTCCGGCGTCTCGACGACGACGGTCGGCATGGGGACGAGGATGACGCCGTTCTTGGCAGCCTCCTTGATCTTCTCCTTCATCTCTTGATTCGCACGCTCCTTCTCCGCCTCAGGCGCAGCCGGAGGCTTCGCCGGGTTGGGGTTCGGGCGCGGCGCGGGCATGGGCATAGCCGGTGAGTAGATGAAAGGGTTGTTGCCGCGATTGCGACCGACGACGGCGAGCGAGAGCATCGAGCGCGCCTGCGGGTCGGCGGTCATCTCGACCTGCACCGCCTCCGCGCCCTTCGCGCTCGTGGCGGAGGCTTCGACCGTGTCGCGATCCCAGCCCGTGATCGTGATGCGACCGTAGCGGTTGCTGATGGCGACGCGGCTGCCGCGCTCAAGCTTGACGGAGATGCGACCCGACTGATTGCTCAGAGAGACCGTGCCGCCCGCTTCTTGCGCGCCCGCACCGAGCGGGGCGAGCGCCAACGAGGCGACGAGGGCAACTGCGTTGATGATTGCTTTGAAAGTTCTTCTCTTCATTTTAGGTAATTACTCTTTTCGTTTGAGACTCGGAAGCGAGTGGCTCGTCCGTCTTTAATTAGTTTCCCTGCTCCAGGTGCGCCATCTCGCGCATGACTTCGACCTTCTTGGCGTAAGCCGAGAGCATGTACTGGACGGCGACCGGATCGTTCGAGTGTTGCGCGACGGTGCGGCGCGTCTCGGCGATGGAGCGGTCTATCGCCGCGAGCGTCTCGTCGAAGCGCGCGGTGGTCTGCGGGTCGAGATGCGAACGGCGGCTCGCCACGTCGCGCTTGAGCATATTGATCGCCGCGATGTAGCGCTGCTCCGCCTCGCGCACGAGTTGTTCAGGCGTCTGGTCGCGCTTCGGCTCGTTCTTGATCAACGTGGCTTGCTGGGCGGACGCGCCGCCGTTGAGCAAGTCGTTCGCGCGCTTACGCTCGATTTTGGGGGTCTTGAGATTTTCGGGCTGCGACTGCTTCTGCTCCGGCGACGCGGTCGGCGTTGCGTTCGGAGGCTCGACGGCGACGGGCGGCGCCGTCGCCGAGGGTTGTGCGGTCGTCGGCGCGGGGTGCGCGCCTTGCTGAATCGTGCGCTGATCGTTGCGCGCGATGTCGTTTGACGGCTGCGAACGCGAGCCGGTGAATCTCATCACGCCGACCGTCAAGCCGATGGCGACGAGGACGAGCGCGGCGGTCAGCGCGGGACTAAAGCGTGGGGCGGTGAGAAGCGGCGCGAACCAAGCCGAGACTCTCTGGAGGAGACCCACCTCTCTGCCAGTTTCCCCGGCGCGGATGCGCGCCTCGACACCGCCCCACAGCCGCGGCGCAGTCGCCTCGACCTCGCGCTCGTATGCAGCGTAGAGCGTCTGCTCCGAGAGCAAGGAGTCGTAGGCGTGCGCGCAAAGCTCGCAAGCGGCGAGGTGGGTTTCGACCACGCCCGATTCGCGCGCGTCGAGTTCGCCGTCCAGATATTCTTCTAAAACCTTTTCACACTCTTGGCATTTCATCATTGCTTCACCCCCATGTAAGGGCTGATGCGCCGCCGCATCTCGGCGCGGGCGCGGTGGAGATCGGTCTTGACCTTCGGCAGAGAGAAGCCGGTGATCTCGACGATCTCCTCGTAGCTGCGCTGCTGGAAAATTTTCAAAGTGAAGACCATCCGCTTGTCTTCGTCGAGCGCGCCGAGCGCACGGCGCACGACCGAGTTCAACTCCTTGTCTAACAGCTCGCCCGCCGGGGTCTGCCGCCCGTCGCGCAGCTCCAAGACCGACTCGTCGTCGAGTTCGACCTTCGTCGCGCGACGCTCTGAGCTTCGCAGGTGTTCGCGCGCGACGTTCTTGGCGATGGAGAAGAGCCACGTCGAGAACTTCTCTTCCTCGCGCAGCGCGCCGAGGTGTCGGTAGGCGCGGACGAAAGTCTCCTGCGTCAAATCTTCCGCGAGCGCGCGATCACCCACCATGTCAAAGACGAAAGAGATGACGGGGCGGCTGTAACGCTCGAACAGGAGGCGGAAGGCGTCTGCGTCGCCGCGCCGGGCTCGCGCGATGGGGGTGTCGGCACTATTCATCGGTGGGTTCGGGTGCACGCCCGACTGGCTCGCCGCTGCTGCCTCAAATGTCTCAATCGCCAGTCGTTCCATCATCATTCCAGTGTGTAAGTGACGTAGAGAGGGGAAAAGTTTCAGCAACCGTCAGAAAACTCTTCCGGCGCGGGCGCGCGGCGAAAACGACACGCTCAACGACGCCGGAAAAATCTGTTGACAGTGCTATCGGGCGGGTGTATTTTTCGCCCCTCCTCTCTCAAACTTTTAATGTTTCGGCGGTCGCTTTTGAAGGGATTCTGTTCCGGTCACTCTTTTCGAAGAAATCTTCTTTCTCTTCACGAACGTACTTCAGGTTACGAAACTTGACGTGAGCGAAGGTTTCTTCGTCTCGGTTTTCCTGTCCTTCACGTTAGTCTCGTTAGAGACTGACTCTTTTGACCGCACCGAGCAATCGGGGCGTGTTTGAGTTCTCACAAACCGACTTCTCAGGTCGCCCTCGCCGACGCCAACTTTAAAGCCCCGCCGGTCACTTGCAGGTGACCGACAGGGCTCGTGAACAACACAACCTCAGCAGCACCCGTGGGCGCAACCAAAGGTGCGTCGCCTCAACAGCACGGCATCTTAGCGCAAACGCGGTGGTGGCTCAACCCGAAAGGAGACACCCGTCGTGCTTGCAACTACCTCATCTCTCGTCCGTAAGTGCCGCAGAACGCTCCTCGCCCTCGGCTGCGCGTTTCTGCTCGGCTCACAACTCTTAACCACACCCCGCACCACAGTCAACGCCGCCTTTCAAGGTGACCCCTCGGTCGTCGGGCAGTGGTCTGCGCCCATCGATCTCGGCGTCGTCACCATTCACACGCACCTGCTGCCGACTGGCAAGGTGCTCTTCTGGTCGCGCCAGCAGAACGGGGGCGGCGACGCTCTGGGCTTCTCGCAGACTTACGTCTTCGATCCGGCGACGAACGGCTTCACCGCCTTCCCCTTCAACTCCACCACGAACCTCTTCTGTAGCGGTCACTCGTTTCTGCCCGACGGACGGCTCCTCGTCGCGGGCGGTCATCACGGCGCGGACGGCATCGGCGAGCCGCACACGAACATCTTCGATCCCGCGACCAACACCTGGACGCGCGCGCAGGACATGAACCTCGGGCGCTGGTACCCGACCACCTGCCCGCTCGGCAACGGCGAGACGGTCGTCGTCTCCGGCAACGTCGGCAGCGGCGGGATCAACAACAACACGCTGCCGCAGGTCTTCCAACCCTCTAGCGGCACTTGGCGCTCGCTCACAGGCGCGCAGCAGGGGCTGCAACTCTACCCGTGGATGCTGCTCGCCCCGAACGGTCGCGTCTTCAACGCGGGTCCCGATCAATTCACGCAGTACCTCGCCACGTCGGGCGCGGGGGCGTGGTTCGGTGGACCCTCCAGCAACTTCGGCTTCCGCGACTACGGCTCCGCCGTCATGTACGACGATGGCAAAGTGCTCATCGCGGGCGGCGGCACGCCAACCAACACCGCCGAGGTCGTTAACATCAGTCGCGAGAGCCCGGCGTGGCGTTTCGTCGGCTCGATGGCTTTCGCGCGGCGGCAGATGAACGCGACGCTTCTGCCCGATGGGCACGTGCTCGTCACGGGCGGCACGAGCGGCGGCGGCTTCACCAACGCCGTCGGCTCCGTCTTCGCCGCCGAGGATTGGAACCCCTCGACCGAGACGTGGACGACGCTCGCCAGCATGACGGAGCGACGCCTCTACCACTCGACCGCGATCCTTTTGCCCGACGGTCGCGTGCTCGTCGGCGGTGGCGGCTTCCCCGCCTCGACAGGAGGCGATTCCAACCACACGACGATTGAATACTTCTCGCCGCCCTACCTCTTCAAAGGCGCGCGCCCGTCGATCACTTCCGCCCCGGCGACGGTCGGCGGCGGTCAGCAGTTCTTCGTCGGCACGCCCGATGGCGCTGGGATCAGCAAGGTCACGCTCGTGCGTCTCTCGTCCGTGACGCACGCGTTCAACCAGAACCAGCACATCAACATCCTG
>JAVXVR010000146.1:0-12873 GCA_032230165.1 Acidobacteriota bacterium
CGCTCGCCGCCGGACTCGCGTGCGGCGCATCAGTTGAAGCGATGCGCGAGACGGTCAGCAATTTCAAGCCGGTCGAGCACCGTCTGGAGTTCGTCGCGGAGGTCGGCGGCGTCAAGTTCTTCAACGATTCGAAGGCGACGAACGTGGACGCGGCGTTGAAAGCCTTCGAGGCGTTCGCCGAAGAGCCCGGCAGGCTCATCGTGATCCTCGGCGGGCGCGGCAAGAACGCGCCCTACTCGCCGCTCGTGCCGCTCATCGGACGAAAGGTGCGCGCGCTCGTCTTGATAGGTGAAGATGCCGACCGCATCGAGAGCGAGTTGAAGACTTTCGCGCCGACGTTTCGCGCCAACGACATGCCAGACGCCGTGCGCCGCGCCCATTCGCTCGCGCGACCCGGCGATACAGTGCTGCTTGCGCCCGCGTGCGCGAGCTTCGACATGTTCCGCAGCTACGAGCACCGAGGGAGAGCGTTCAAGGAAGCCGTGATGAGCATTCAGCAATCAGCCGTCAGCAGTCAGCCGGAAAAAGCTGCGCTGCTGAGCGCCGAAAGCTGAATGCTGATAGCTGAATGCTGAGTGCTGAGAGATGGCAAGAAAGTTACAAGCAGACGAATGGTTGTTCGCGGCGACGGCGGGGCTGGCGCTGTTCGGCGTCGTGATGGTTTACAGCGCGTCCGCCGACATCTCGTTCCAGCAGTTCGGCAGCCAGTATTACTACGTCAAGCGTCAGGCGTTGTGGACTATCGCGGGGCTCGCCGCGATGCTCGTCGCGTCGCAGGTTGATTACAAGATTTTGAGCCGCCGCTATGTCGTCGCGGGGCTGCTCGCCGCGACGGTCGTGTTGCTCTGCTCCGTCTTCGCGTTCTCGCCGACGAACGGCGCGCGACGCTGGCTCAAGCTCGGCGGCGCGTCGTTCCAGCCTTCGGAGTTCTCGAAGATCGTACTCGCGATCTTCCTCGCACGGCTCTTGGAGCGGCGCGCAGGCGATGAAGGATCGTTCGTGAGGACTTTCGTGCCGTGCCTCGCGGTGACCGGAGTGCTCGCCGTGCTCGTCGCGAAAGAGCCGGACTTAGGCACGGCGATGATGCTCGGCTTCGTCTGTCTCGTGATGCTCTACACGGCGGGCGCGCGGCTGCTGCACCTCGGTTATCTGGGCGGACTGGGCTTGGCGGGCGTCCTTGTCATGCTCATCACTTCGCCGTGGCGCATGGGTCGCATCTGGGCGTACCTGCACCCGTGGGACGACGCGCAAGGAAAAGGTTTTCAGGTCGTGCAATCTTTGATCGCGGTCGGATCGGGCGGGACGAACGGGCTTGGCTTCGCCGAAGGGCGACAGAAGATGTTCTTCCTCCCCTTCGCGCACTCCGACTACATCTTCGCCGTCGTTGGCGAAGAACTCGGACTCGTCGGCGGATTGACGGTGCTCGCGATCTTCGGGCTGTTCCTGTGGCGCGGGATGCGGGCGGCGCTGCGCGCACCGGATCGTTTCGGGATGTTGCTTGGGCTTGGCATCGTGACGGGGATCGTCGCGCAGGCTCTATTTAATATGAGCGTCGTGCTCTCGCTCGTGCCGTCGAAAGGGATACCGCTCCCGTTCATCTCCTACGGCGGCTCTTCGATGCTCTTGACGCTCGGCGCGGTCGGCGTGCTTTTGAACATCTCGCAGCAGGGGACGGAGCAGGGCGCGTGGCTGCACGCGCACACTACCGCGAGTGAAGCAACGAAGCCGAAGACGGACGTGCGGCGTCGCGCGCCGGTCGTGCAGACGTGGCGACCGGAGGGACGTTAGAGAGATGCGCGTGCTCTTCGCCGCGGGCGGGACGGGCGGGCACATCTACCCGGCAATCGCGGTGGCGAACGAAGTCGTGCGGCGCGACGCCGGATCAAGTGTTCGCTTCGTCGGCACGGCGCGCGGGTTGGAGACGAAGCTCGTGGCGCAGGCGGGGTTTGAACTTTCGCTCATTGAAAGCGCGGGGCTCATCAACATGAATTGGGGCGCGCGCCTGCGCGGGCTCGCGGTGCTCCCGAAAAGTTTTTTCGACGCGCGCCGCCTCATTAAAGAGTTTCGACCCGACGCGGTGGTCGGCGCGGGCGGCTACGTTTCGGGTCCTGTCTAGATGACCGCCGCGCTCATGCGCCGACCGACGCTCGTTATGGAGTCGAACGCCGTGCCGGGTTTTACGAACCGCAGGCTCGCGCGCTTCGTCGCTGCGGCGGCGGTCTCGTTCGAGGCGTCGCTGCCCTACTTCGGTGGCAAAGCGGTCGTCACGGGAAATCCCGTCCGCCGCGAGTTCTTTGACACACCAGCGAAGCCGCGCGATCCGTCGAGAGTGTCGCTTCTACTCTTCGGCGGCTCGCAGGGCGCGCGCGCGGTGAACGAAGCGATGATCGCCGCGCTGCCACATCTCGAAACTTACCGGGGGCGGCTCGCCGTTACGCACCAGACGGGCAAGCTCGACTTCGAGCGCGTGCGCGATGCTTACGCGGCGGCGGGCTGGACAGAACAAGTGAACGTGCGTGAATACATCGAAGACATGATGCGAGAGTTCGCCAACGCCGATCTCATCGTCTCGCGCGCGGGCGCGACGACCGCCGCAGAGCTGATGGCGGCGGGCAAGACCGCGATCATGGTTCCGCTGCCCGGTCAGATCGAGCAGCAGCGCAACGCCGAAGCACTCCGCGACGCAGGCGCGGCGACGATGATTTTGCAAACGGAGCTGACCGGCGAACGTCTCGCGCGCGAGATCGCCAAGTTGATTGACGACCCCGAAGAGATCTCGCGCCGCGAACAAGCCGCGCGCAGACTCGCGAAACCCGACGCGGCGGCAGCCGCGGTTGAGATGATTGAAAAGATGATCGGCAGAGGTCAGAGGTCGGAGATCAGAGGTCAGTCTCAAAGTTGAGACTGCTCTCGCTGACCTCTAACCTCTAACCTCTGACCTCTGCTTTTATGTTTCGTCGCATCCAGCACGTCCACCTCGTCGGCATCGGCGGCATCGGCATGTCGGGCATCGCAGAGGTCTTGTGCAATCTGGGCTTCCGCGTGTCGGGGTCGGACTTGAAGCGTTCGGGCGTGACGGATCGGCTCGTCGAGTTGGGCGTTGAGTTCCGCGAGGGTCACCGCGCGGAGAACGTCGGCGACGCGCAGGTCGTCGTGAGATCGACCGCCGTGCGCGACGACAACCCGGAAGTCGTCGCGGCGCGCGAGTTGTCAGTCCCCGTCATCCCGCGCGCCGAGATGCTCGCGGAGCTGATGCGTCTGAAGCTCTACACCGTGGCAGTTGCAGGCTCGCACGGGAAGACGACGACGACTTCGATGGTTGGGATGGTCTTAGGCAAAGGCGGACTCGATCCGACCGTGGTCGTCGGCGGCGTCGTCGGCGCGTTCGGCTCGAACGCACGTCTGGGGAAGAGCGATCTGATGGTGGTCGAGGCGGACGAGAGCGATAGATCGTTTTTGATGCTCGCGCCGACCTTCGCCGTCGTGACGAACATAGATCGCGAGCACATGGACTACTACGCGGACATGGAGGACATGCACGACTGCTTCACGAAGTTCGTCAATAAAGTGCCGTTCTACGGCGCGGCAGTGCTCTGCCTCGACGATCCGCACGTGCAGATGGTCATCCCGCACGTCAAGCGCCGGCGCATCACCTACGGCTTGAGCGCGCAGGCGGACATCTCGGCGCACGGGATACGCTACGCCGAGTCGTTCGGCTCGACCTTCACCGTGTGGCGGGGAAGCGAAGTAGTTGGCGACGTGACGCTTCGCGTCCCCGGCTTGCACAACGTTTACAACGCGCTCGCGGCGGTCGCGATTGGCTTCGAGCTGGATATCCCGTTCGACGAGATCGCGCAAGGCTTGCAGGAGTTCACGGGCGTCAACCGACGCTTCCAGAACAAGGGCGAGGTCGGCGGCGTGCTCGTCGTTGACGACTACGCGCACCACCCGACCGAGATTCGCGCGACGCTCTCGGCGGCGAAGATCAGCTCCGCCGGTCGGCGCATGGTCGTCCTCTTTCAGCCGCATCGCTACACGCGCACGAAGGATCAGATGGACGAGTTCGCGCGATCTTTTAATAACGCCGACGTGCTCTTGATCACAGACATCTACGCCGCGAGCGAAGACCCCATCGAGGGCATCACGGCGGAGTCTCTGACGGAGGCGGTCAAACGCTACGGACACAAAAACGTTTTCTATGTCGGCGGGCTCGACACGGCGGTCAAGGCGCTCTTGAGCGAGGCGCGACCCGGCGACATGGTCTTCACGCTCGGCGCGGGCAACGTCGTCTCGGCGGGCGAGCAGTTGGTCGAGCTGTTGAAGCGAAACGGAAGAAATTGATTCATTGGATCATTGATTCATTGGATCATTGTTCAAAGAGTAAATGAATCAATGAATCAATGAATCAATGAGTAAATCACCTTGATGGCGCAAAAAACTTTAGACACGGTAACGCGCGACGCCTTGGTCGCGGAGATCGCGGCGCGCGTGGGCGTGCGCGCCGAGCGCGGGCGGCGTTTCGCGGAGCTGACGAGTTTGCGCGTCGGGGGAGCGATTGATTGGGTCATCGTGCCGGAGACGGAAGAGCAGGCGGCGGCGGTCGTGGGCGCGCTCGACGAAGCGTGCGTGCCGTGGCGCGTGCTCGGTGCGGGAAGCAACGTGCTGGCGGACGATGAGCAGCACGCTTATGTCGTCGTGACGATGCGCGAGGTGAAGGGCAAGGCAACATTCGACGGCGAGAAAGTTTCGGTGAGCGCGGGCTATTCGCTCCCACGTCTGTGCGTGGACGCGGCGCGCAAAGGCTTGTCAGGGATAGAGGGCTTGAACGGGATTCCGGGCACAGTCGGCGGCGCGCTGTGGATGAACGCGGGCGCGTTCGGTCACGAGATCGGAGGCGTCGTCGAGACAGTGCGCGTCGCGCGCGGCGGCACGGTCGTCGAAGTGCCGGGCGAGAAGATCAAGTGGGACTATCGTCACACCTCTTTTCGCGACGGCGAGTTGGTGCTCGGCGCAACACTCGTTTTACGCGCAGACGACGTGGAGAAGATCAACGCGCGGATGGAAGAGTCGAAGCGGCGTCGCATGGAGACGCAGCCGCACGGCTCGCGCAGCGCCGGGTGCTTTTTTAAGAACCCGCCCGGTAGCGGTTTGAGCACAGGGAAGATGATTGACGAGATGGGCATGAAGGGCGAGCGTCGCGGCGGCGCGCAGGTCTCGCCCGTCCACGCGAACTTCATCGTCACCGAGGGCGAAGGCGCGCGCGCGGCAGACGCACTCGCGCTCGCCGAAGAGATCAGGGAGCGCATCCGCCGCGAGCACGGCATCGAGCTTGAATACGAGGTTGAGTTGTGGCGCGGCAACACGCCGGAGGCAGCGAAGGCGGACGACACGCAGACAGATGGCGCGATAGCAGCGGCTACGACGCAAGACGCGACGAGCATTGCGGCAACGGACGAAGCGGCGACACACGAACGAGCTAAGGGCGCGAAAGATATTGATGACAGTGACGCTGAGACTGATGGACAGTGACGCACAGGTTTTACCCGACACCTGTCACCCGTCACCCGTCACCATCTTGAGGTAAGAGAGATGTTGAAAGAGCAAGTCATTACACCACGAGGCGGACGTGGCGCGGGTCGCGGCGGCGGCGGCGACGTGATCGTCGTGACGACCGAAGGGCGCGCAGGGAAGATCGTGCAGCGACCGTCGGCGCGGCGCGGGGGTAAAGCGCAGGACAAGCGCGCCGGGCAGCAGCGCGTCAAGTCGAAGCGCGGCGCGTGGCGCGAAATCGTCGCGTGGGCTCCGACAGTCGGTAAAGTTTTAGTCGCTGTGTGCGCCGGTCTCATCCTCTTCAAAGGCTACCGCGCGGCGGCTGCGTCCACGTTCTTCGAGCTGCGCTCGTTGGACGTGAGCGGCGTCTCGCAAGCCTCGGACGATCAGATCAAGCAGATTGTCCGCCGCGAGACCGCCGCGACGGGCGTGTGGAAGGCAGACCTCGCCGCGATCAGCACGCAGCTTGAAAGGCAGCCGTGGGTGCGCAAGGCGGTCGTCACACGCGTGCTCCCTTCGGGCTTGCGCGTGCGGATCACGGAGCGCGTGCCGCGCGTCGTCGTGCGCAACGCGGCGGGTCACTTCGTCTGGGTGGACGACGACGGCGTCGAGGTTGGCTCTCTCACGCCGACCCAACAGCAGCCCGCGTTCTTCATGCGCGGGTGGGACGAGTCGAATACGGACGCGGCGCGCACAGAGAACCGCGAGCGCGTCAAGACTTTCATGAACCTGACGGGCGAGTGGGAATCAGCCGGACTCGCCGCGCGCGTGAGCGAACTAAACCTCGACGACCTGCGCGACGTGCGCGCGCAACTCGCGGGCGACGACTCGCAGATCGAAGTGCGCCTCGGCAAAGAGGACTGGACGAAGCGTCTGCGTCAGGCTCTGGAAACGCTCGACGCACAGCGCACCTCGCCGCGCGCCGCGCTCTTCACCTACGTTGACATGACGCAGGGCAAGCGCGCCGTCGTCGGCTTCAACCCTCACGCGCAAGCCGCGGGCGCGAACGTGGCGGGCAACGCCGGAGCGACGGGCGCAGGCGATGGCGGCGCGACTGCCGTGAGCGCGGAAACGTCGAGCGCACACGACGATGCGGCGCGCGTGAAAGTCGAAGCGCGCGCGGCGAAGGCGAAGAGTAAAGCTGAGAAATCGAGCCGCGATAAAAGACGCGGCGGCGGGGAGCGTTCGGCAAGGCAGGCGCGGAACGGAGCGGAGCGTCCGCGTCGCGTGACGAAGGGCGTGTGAGCGTGCGAGACAGGTGACGGTTTTTGATGAAGCCGTTTGGAGGAGGTAGAGGCGCAACGATGGCGAAACGCGGGACGCACACGGTCGGACTTAGCATCGGCACGAGTCGCGTGACGTGCATCATCGGCGAGCCGGGCGAGGGCGGCGCGTTGGAGATCGTCGGCATCGGCGAGGCGGAGGCGCGCGGTCTTCGCAAAGGCGTCATCGTCAATCCGGAGAACGCCGTCGAGGCGATCCGCCACGCCGTCGAAGCCGCCGAGCGCATGAGTGGGCTGGAAGCTGAGGGCGTCACGATCAATCTCGCGGGCTCGCACATCATGGGCTTCAACGGTCAGGCGATTGTTGCCGTCTCAGGGCGCGACCGCGAGATCACGACGGAGGACGTGCGGCGCGCGATTGATTCCGCTTGCGCCATCCAACTCCCCGCCGGACGCGAGATCGTTGACCGACTCCCGCAGGAGTTCATCGTGGACGATCAAGACGGCATCAACGATCCCGTCGGCATGATCGGCGCGCGATTAGCCGTCAAAGTCCATATTGTGACGAGCCCCGTCACCGCCCGGCAGAACGCGATCAACGCGGTGAATCGCGCGGGGCTGGTCGTCTCCGACATGGTGCTTGATCAACTCGCCTCCGCCGAGGCTTCTCTGACGGACGAGGACAAAGAGTTCGGCTCGGCGGTGGTTGATGTGGGCGCGGAGACGACAGGGCTCGTCATCTACCAGCGCGGCTCAGTCCAGCACACGGCGGTCTTCGCCCTCGGTGGCTCGCACTTTACGAACGACATCGCGTTCGGGCTTCGCACGCCGATCCCCGAAGCCGAAAAGATCAAGCGCACGGTCGGCTACGCTTCGAGCGCAGGGTTGAACGAGATGGAGCGCGGCGAGTTGGTTGACGTGCCTTCGGTCGGCGGGCGCGCGCCGCGACAACTCTCGCGACAAATTCTCTGCGATATCCTTCAGCCGCGTGCCGAGGAAGTGTTGATGCACGTCGCGGACGAGATACGCGAGTGCGGTTGGGAGAGACAATTATCGAGCGGCGTGATCTTAACGGGCGGGGGGGCGCTCTTAGGCGGGATGGTCGAAGTCGCGGAGCAAGTCTTCGACGCGCCGGTGCGGATCGGCTACCCCGAACGCGACCGTTTCGGCGGTCTCGTCGAGGACGTGCAGTCGCCGGCGTGGACTGCCGCCGCCGGACTCTCGCTCGTCGCGCGTCGGGCGCAGGCGTCGGAAGCGCGCGCGGCGGCGGGTAAACGCGGCGCGGGCGCGGGCTTCGGAGGTTTCTTCACGAAATTTCGTGATCGTTTCAGTAGTATTTTCTGAGTAGATGTTGTATGCTGCCGCGCCAGCCGGCACAAGATATTGTCCGCAATATATAGGTGTCACCGGCGCGCGCAACCCAAAATAACCTAGAATGCGCTTTCCGCCAGCGGCGGACGTGAACAGCAGAAAGGACTTCGTAAGCACATGACACCGGAAAGCCGTCAGCCGGACAACAAGCTCAAGATTTACATCGATGATGATCCGCCGATGACCGGCGCGCGCATTAAAGTGATCGGCGTGGGCGGCGGCGGGGGCAACGCCGTCAACCGCATGATCGAAGCCGGCATCGAGGGCATTGACTTCCTCGTCGCAAACACCGACCTGCAAGCGTTGAAACGCTCGCGCGCGCCGATCAAGATTCAACTCGGCGGAAAACTGACGAAGGGCTTGGGCGCGGGCGCGAACCCGGAAGTCGGTCGCAACGCCGCGCTCGAAGACACAGAGAAGATCATCGAGGCGCTCGAAGGCGCGGACATGGTCTTCGTCACGACGGGCTTGGGCGGCGGCACGGGCACGGGCGCGGCTCCGATCATCGCGTCGCTCGCCACGGAACTGAACGCGCTGACAGTCGCCGTCGTAACGAAGCCGTTCCATTTCGAGGGTAAGCGCAGAATGGAGCAAGCGGATCAGGGCTTGCGGGAACTGCGCGAGTGTGTGGACACGGTCATCACGATCCCGAACGAGCGGCTGCTCGGCACGGTTGATCGCACGGTCTCGCTGACCGACGCTTTCAAGCTCGCCGACGACGTGCTGCGCCAAGCCGTGCAGGGCATCAGCGATCTGATCACTGTGCCCGGGCTGATTAACCTCGACTTCGCCGACGTGAAGTCGATCATGCAGGGCATGGGCATGGCTTTGATGGGGGCGGGGCGTGCCTCTGGTGAGGATCGCGCTTTGAAGGCGACGCAGCAGGCCATCTCTTCGCCCCTGCTCGAAGAGGCGACGATTGAGGGCGCAAAGGGCGTGCTCATCAACATCACGGGCGGGCTCGATCTCACGCTCTACGAGGTCAACGAGGCTTCGATGATCATCCGCGAGGCAGCTGACGTGAACGCCAACATCATCTTCGGCGCGGTCATTGACGAGTCGATGCGCGACGAGATGAAGATCACGGTCATTGCCACGGGCTTCGACAAGGAGATTTCGGACACGGGTGTCATCACCAACTCCAACACCATGACGCAGGGACAGTCGCGCTACCTGCCGCGCGCGGGCGAGGAACTGCCGTCGCGCGCCAATGCGGCTCAGGCGCGCGGCGACGACTTGGATGTCCCGGCGTTCATCCGCAAGAAGGCTGACTGAAAAGCAAGGCAAAATTAAAAAGGGAAAGGCAAAAGTGAAAGGCGATCGAGAGCCGAATCACTTTTGCCTTTTCCCTTTTGCCTTTTTCCTTTCAGTCGTGTAGCATTGCGCCAATTCCTGACAGGATTGTAATTCAACAACGGAACAACCGTTCTCGTCTTAAAGACAACCGTCGCCTGCGTGAGGCAGGCTGCCAGCGACTTCCGCGCCCCCGTAGTTTTGACACGCTCGTCAGCAATACTCGCGTCGGACTCGTCCTCTGCGTGCGCGGCTTCCGTTGTGACACAAGTTGGAGGTATGTGAAAAGGTGAACCGCAAGTTGATACGACCGACACTGGCAGAAGTGAAGAACCGTGAAGTCGCTCCGCCCGACATGAGAGAGCGCAGCGGCGACCGCGAACGTGGCGACAGGGAACGCGGCGGCGACAGAGAGCGCAGCGGCGGCGGGGGCGGATTCGTCCCGCGCTCCGGCGGGTCTTACTCCCGACCTTCGCCTTCGGGCGGCGGCTCTTCGAGCGCGATGCGCGACGCGGCAGCCGCTGGGCGCAAGCGCATCCCGCCTTCGGAGACGAACGCGGAAATCTTCTACTACAAAAAGCAGATGGACGCGCACACGGTGATGGTGATCGTGCTCAAGGACGGCGAGGAGATCGAAGGCACCATCGAGTGGTACGACCGCGCCGCGCTGAAGGTGAACCGCAGGGGCGCCCCCAACATCCTGCTCCTGAAGCACAACATCAAGTACATGTTCAAAGCCGAAGACCGCGACGGCGGCGGCAGCGACGACAGCTAACCCGTCTGAAAGATCAGCTTCGGCGCGTGCGCGCGGCGGGTTAACGCTCGACGCGCGCACGCGCGTGCTCACCTCACGATGACCGAAGTCCGGCAAAACCCTGAGCAAGACCCGGTGCAGCGCGGCGACGTGCGGCGCAAGCCCCGCATCGGCGTGACGATGGGCGACCCAGCGGGGATTGGTCCCGAAGTCGTCCTCAAAGCCGTCGCCGAGGAGAGCGTGCGCGCCGTTTGCGCCCCCGTCATCGTCGGCGACGCCCAACTGCTCGCGCACACCGCGCGCAAGCTCAACCTGCAATGCGGCTACGAGATCGTCCGGCGCGGCGAGACGTTGCCGGACGGATTCGACGAGCCCGTCATCTTCCACCTCGACAACATACACCAGACGATTGAGCCGGGCGTCGAGTCGGGCGCGGCGGGGCGCGCGGCGGGAGAGTACATCGAGGCGGCGGTCGTGTTGTGCGCTGCCGGAAAAGTTGACGCCATCTCGACCGCGCCGATCAACAAGCGCGCGCTCTTCCTCGGCGGCTACAGCTTCCCCGGTCACACGGAGTTCCTCGCGCACCTGACGGGCTCGCAGGAGGTTGCGATGGCGTTCGTGGCGGCGAACCTGCGCGTCGTGCTCATCTCGACGCACGTGCCGCTCGCGGAAGCGATCCGGCTCGTGCGACGCGAGCGGATCGAGCGCGTGGTGCGGCTCACGGATCGCGAGCTGCGCCGCTGGGGCATCAACGATCCGCGCATCGCGGTCGCAGCACTAAACCCGCACGGCGCGGAAGGCGGCTTGTTCGGCGTCGAGGAGGCGGCGGAGATCGCCCCGGCGGTCGAGGCGTGCCGCGCGCGCGACCACATTGATGCGCGGGGACCCTTCTCGGCGGACACGGTTTTCCTGCGCGCCTCGCGCGGCGAGTTCGACGCCGTCGTCTCGTGCTATCACGATCAGGCGATGATCCCTGTGAAGTGTCTGTCCTTCGGCGAGGCGGTCAACGTCACGCTCGGCTTGCCTTTCATCCGCACCTCGGTTGATCATGGCACGGCGTTCGACATCGCCGGGCGCGGCGTCGCCGAGCATTCGAGCATGGTCGCCGCCATCGCGCTCGCCGCCACGCTCACGCGCACGGAAGACGCGGGGCGGGCGGTGGAAGTCTGAGGAAAGGATGAACAATGAACGCGGAACGATGAAGTAAAAGCTTTTGCCTTTCAGTTTATCGATCATCGTTCCGACTTCATCATTCTGCTTATGCCTGCTAAGAGCGAGCAAAATTTACGTCGGGTTCTCGTCGCCGACGACGATCCGGCGATCCTGCGGCTGGTGACGACGCTCGTCGAGAAGGAGGGCTACACGGTGGTTACGGCGCGCGACGGGCGCGAGGCGATCAAGCTCTTGAAGTCGGACGCCGACTTCGCCGCGACCATCTTCGACGTGGTGATGCCGCACATCGAGGGACCCGAACTCGTCCGCTTCATGAGATCGGAGAAGCGTCTGATGAAAATCCCCGTCATCATGATGACCGCCGAGCAGAACCCGAAGCTCACCTCCGACAGCTTCGCCGCGGGCGCGGTCATCTTCCTCCCCAAGCCCTTCACCTCCTCCCAACTCCAGATCATGCTCCGCATGATCGTTAACCAAACCGACAAGCACAAAGGTAAAGACTGACTCACGGCGATGGCGCGCGGTTCGTGCGTGCCGAGAGACTCACGACGCGGCATGGACAAACTCTGGGCAAGATCGATCTTCAAGACCGTCGCCTTCGGCGCGCTCGCTCTCGTGCTCTGCCTTGCGCCACGCGCGCGCGTCGGGGCGGCGAAGGGTGGGTTAAAGAAGTCGGACGCGCAAAAGCTGATCGCCGCGCTCTCGCTGCTCGAACTGAGCAAGGGTGCGGTCGAGGTTAAAGAAATCTCTTCGACCGAGTCGTCGGCGACCGTCACCGCCGGACTGAAGATGGGCTTCCGCTTCGTCCGCGATGCGCGCGGGGTGTGGCGCGCGTCCGAGGTGAGGGTGGGCGAGCGGCAGTGGGAAGACTTCGACCTGCTCGCGCGCGCGGCGGGCGCTGAGACAGTCGCGCGCGCCCGCGCCGAACTCGATGCTGTCGCGGCGCGGCTTGAAGAGTTAAGCCTCGCGAAGAAGAAGCGCGACGAAGAGAAGAAGCGCAAAGAAGAGAGCCGCGCCGACCAGAACTCTGGAGACGCCGGTCGCGCTGGCGAGAATCCGACCGGCAAGGGCGGGAAGGATAAGACAGGGAAGGGCAAGAAGAAGAAGCCGGACGCTGTGGCGGAAGCGGCGCAGAAGCAGTCCGATCTCGTCGTCGGCGCGCTGCGCGTGAAGAGTCCCGAGTCGGCGCTCTCGGCGATGGGCAAGTCGGCGGTCGTCGAGGCGGAGGTCGAGGGCGTCTTCGAGATCGTGAGAGACGCGGGCGGGTGGCGCGTCGCGTCCGTCCAAATCGGCGGCGAGAAGTTTCAGGACTTCGAGAAGATCGTCCGCGCGCTCGACGCGGAGAAGACGCAGATCGCGCGCTCCGATCTGGAAGCCTTAACCGCCGCGCTCCAAGCCTTCCGCCGCGAGCGCGGCTTCTATGTCGTTGCTGATTCCGAGACCGTCCTCGTCGATCACCTCAACCCGCGCTACACCGAGCGCATCATCCGCATTGATCCGTGGCACAGA
>JAVXVR010000168.1:0-4423 GCA_032230165.1 Acidobacteriota bacterium
TGCTCGCGCCGCTCCCTCCCTGCTTTCGCTGGGGGCTCGGCTGGCTCGTCGGCGGCAGCCGTGGGCACGCTCAGGCGTTTGGCGCGAAGCTACTATTGGACGCCGACCTCACGACGGAGGGCGAGACGCTAGACAAGTGCCTCGCCGACGGTGAGAGTCTGCTCAGCGCGTGGGCAACGGTTGAATGCGACGACGACTTCAAGGATGCCGTCGCTCGCGAAGCAGTCACGCCGCTCTGGGAGTGGGAAGAAAAACTCGGCTGGTCAGTCGCCGGCTTCGCGCCGCGCCTCGTGCTGCTCGCGGAGTTGTTGGAGAAATGGCGGGAGCAGTCGCCGCCTGACGACGCGACGCTCGCGCGACTCGAAAAAGCGTTGGCGCAACAAGGTGCGCTCGATGACAAACTGCGCCTCGCCGCGCTTGAGTTACTACGCGCGGCGGGCGCGCGCCTGCGCGACGAGGATAAGCGACTGAGTGCGGTGGCGACGAAGTTCCTGCTCGGCGAGCACTTCGCGAAACGTTTCAGCGCGGCATCCATGGTCGGGGACTTCAACGAAGCCGAGCTGCAAGAATATTTCGTCGGCGCGAGCTACGAGCCCGAAGAGAAAAGCTGTGGGTTAAAACTTTCATACGACACACGCCTCGCCATCTGGCGCAAGCATGTGGAGAGCGAAGTGACCGCTGAAGGCGCGGCGCAACAGCTCTTCGCTGCGCTCCGTGCGCTCGGCTACTCAAAAGACTCTCCGCACAAAGCCGCGCTCGATGAGTTGATCACGAACACCTTCGCGGGTTACGCGAGCAGCGAGCCTCTCGACCTCTGGGATCGTTTCAAGGATTATGACGAGTGGAACATCATCTCCAAGAAACTCATGGTCGAGGCGCGCGCCCGCGTGCAGACGCGGAGCCGCCGCAACGGGTGGGAACTTGAATACCTCATGTACGCGCACGACGAAGGCGGCGCGCATCTCTCGACGCTCGATCTGAGCCGCAGCGAGTCGGACGCGCTCGTCAAAAAGCTCATTGGCATTGCCAAAGGCACGGACGCAAACGCAGAAAAGTCGCAGCAGTGGCTTCACCAGCTTCACCACTCTAAGCTGAGATCGAAATTGTCGCTCGACACCAAGCACGCGCTCCTCGACTATTCGCAGGAAGAGTGGCGCGATCTGGCATACCTCTGGAGGCTTTACGACTTCAAAGAGGGCGACGGACAGATTGAGAAGCCGCAGATTTTTCAGGAGTTCATCCCCTTTCTACAGGAAGAGATGGGGCAGTTGGCTGAGATTACGCCTTTGGGCGTCCCGCACCTCGAAAGAATCGCCACGCTCCTCGGCGGTCTCAATGAGCCTGTTAAGGACAAACTGAAGGCAATTCGACCGCCGCTCAACGGCACGACCATAAAGCGTTGGCGCGCGGGGTGGGTGCTGCTGGGCGATAAGAGATTCGCCCTCGACGAAGTGATCAGGTTGCTCATGGAGTCGAACGCACCACTCGAAAAGTTTTCACTCGACGAATACGGCTTTAACGATGACCAGATCGCAAAGCTCATCGGCGATCTTCTCTATAACGGGAGCGAGGAAAGAGATCAGCGATATGCCTCGACTTTGATGCAACTGCTCAAACAATCGCCGCGCGCAGACCGCGTGCATCTCGCCGTTCAGAGAGGCGTCCGCGATCTCGTCCGCGATGAGACGAGCGTGGGAATCTTCGCGCGCCGTTTCGTTTTCGCCGGTCGGCGCATCGCGCTCAATCTCATCTTTGAATGTCTCACCGAGGCGGACGCCGACGTGTTGGTGCTTCGCGCGGCACGGCACGACCCCAGGCAGTTTGAGGAGGTAGCCAGCTATCTCTACCAAGACATTGAGCCCGTCTTCTTTAAGGACGGGCGCGAGCAGGGCGGCGTGAAGGTGCGCAACTCCGTCGTCGTGAAGTCGAATGAGTTGGCGCGCCCGTATAAGTCTGCCCTCATCCGTTTTATTCAGTCTCGCGAAGGGCGCGCGGTAAAGAGGGCTCTGGCAGACAATCTGCCCGGCTGGCGTGACAACTACGAGTTGGTGAGCAGTCGTTTCGACGAGCTTAATAATTACATCAGTCAAAAAAAAAGTGACCGCGCAGAGGCACGCCAGTCAACAACCCCGCCCGACGCGAAGCTAAGCAAGCCGGATTCGAGATCAAGCGCCGCGCCGCGCGTGGCGCAGGAATCGGAGGCGCGAGAGTCGCAGTCGCCCGTCGAGCCTGTCCTGTATGCCCCTCCAGCGGAAGGTCTCGTCAGCCGCGTGAAAGGATTTTTCAAGCGTGGGCAAAACCGCCCCGCCAATCCCACTGATAACGCGACCGTCGAGGCGAACGACATCAAAGGGTACGACGCGGCGACGGACGCTGCCGGAGCCGCGAATGCGCAAGGGATGGTCGCGCCGAAGGACGTGTCGCCCGCGACGGCGGCGGACGCCGAGTCGGGCGAGACGGCGGCAGGATAGCGCGTCGCGGCGTCGCGCTCACTGTCGAAGGAGTTTTCTTGCTGACTCAAGCTGCGTGTTTTTTTGACGACATCGCCGGAGTTTTTTCACGGCAAAGGATCAGCCCCTCATGATCATCGCCCTCTGCTTCCTCCTCCCGCTCCTCATCTACTTCGCGCTTCGCTTTTTGCTGCCTAAGCCGTGGCTTGGGCGCGGCTCACTCATCGGCGCGCTCGGCGTCGCCCTCATCTCATCTCTCTGCGTGCTCGCCGTCGTCTTCACCTCGCCGCACTGGCCCGAGGGCACGCAGATCGCCTGGACGGGCGTGGCGGCGAATGGCGGGCGGCAGATCGTCTTGGGCGGCGCGGAGGAAGAAGCCATCTCCGGTTACCCGAACGGAGCGTTCGCGCCGCGTTTGCAGGCAACTGCCAGCGGCGCGCTCGGCGCGCTCGACATCGGCGGCGGCGGGGCGTTTGTGCGCGACGATAAAACGGGTGAATACTTGAACGGCGTGCCCCTGCCCGACGGTTCCAGCAAGAGCTTCGGCGACTACGCCATCCGGCTCGCGCGCTCGTGGTATTTCTGGCGGCGCGTCGAAATCGCTGATGGACAAGGATCACTGGTCGCGAGTTTCGGCGTCCCTGCGGCGGCAAGAGATCGCGTCTATCAACTCGCGAGCTTCGTCGAGCGGAATGCGCTCGACAAACACGCTCAGCCGGCGCGGCTCGTGGCGGCGGAGAAGTGGGCGACGGACTTGCGCCTGCTCGTCACGGCTCGCGGTGCGCTGCGCCTGCTCGACCGCGGCACGCAGCACGCTCAGTGCGAGATGCCCTGCCGCATGTCGCTGCACTGGTCTGACTCGACGCTCACCGCCGAACTCAAAGAGGATGACGGGCGGCTCGCGCTCAACTTCCTGCCGCCGTGGCGACTCGCGAGCCCGATCCCGCCAGCCGCGCAAGACAACTCGGTCAAACTCACCGTCACGGGACGCTCACGCCCCGGCGACTACGCCTTCCTGCTTCCGCTCGGCAACGGCGTCGGCGATCTCAGGCAGAGCGTCGGCATCAAGCGCGATCAGGATCAGACGCCCGTCTTCACCGAGCAGGAGACGCGCAAGCAGACGCAGTCGGGCGACTACCTGCCGCCAGAAATTTTGCGACCGCGACACAAGCAGGACTCCGAAGAGTGGATCGGCGCGCTCTCGCGCGTGTCCGTTCCCGCCGGTCAGCTCGCCTTTGTCTTCTCGATCATCAACAACCTGCCGCGCGCGAAAGAAATCGCGCTGTTGCTCTTCGTGGCGCTGGTCTGCTACGGGGGCGGGCTCGCGCTGACGTGGCAGCGTATGCCCAACGCGCAGACGCGTTGGCTCGTGTATGGTCTCGCCGCCTGCCTCTGGGACTTGCTCGCGTTCCGGCTGCTGCTCGCGCTGCGTTACTCGCTTGCGCCGAACTTTCTCGACGATCTCGCCGTGCAGGGGGTGACGGTCGCGTTCCTCGGTCTCGCGATCATTCCGGGGCTGCTGCTGCTCGTCGGGCGACTCCGGAGCGATCTCTACAACGCGCTGCCCGAAGGGGAAGGGCGCACGGCAAGGCTCTTTGCCGCGATCTATCTCGTCGTGCTTGCCGCTGCGTTCCTCATCATCTACTACGACGCGCCGCATCTCTGGGACAAGTCCGATCCGCAGCAGTGGTTCCGCCTGCCCGATCACATGATCTTTAAACTGGGCAGGCTCACCGCCGCACTCTACGCCGCCACCTTCTTCTACCTGCTCGGCTTGATCCTCGTGCTCTATCGCGGCGAATCTGAGAACGAGTCGCCGTTTGTGAGCGCACTCGTCAGCCCGCTGCGCGTGGTTGATGGCACGTTCAAACTCGGGCGCAGCCGTTGGGAGACCATCGCCGATCCGTATCAGGCGCTCGTCACGCGCGTCTCCGTGCTGCTGGGTCTCATCCTTATCTGGCTCTTCGCCGTCC
>JAVXVR010000177.1:0-3231 GCA_032230165.1 Acidobacteriota bacterium
AGCGCGGCGGCGATGCGGTTTTCGAGGATAACTTCCGGAGAGAAGTTTTCGATCTGTAAAGCATACTCTGCGACGCGGTCGAGCGCGGCTTGCGGGATGAGCCCGACGATCTCGCTCCCAGCGACCGAGACGCCCCAACGCTCCGCTTCACGTCTGACCGCCTCGAAGGCGTGATGAAGCTGTGTGCGCTCGAAACGCACGAGGTTCATCGAGACCTGCGTCAAACCGCGTTCAGGCAGCGCGAAGCCGAGCGCCTTCAAGTAGCGCAAGCCGCCATCGCGCCCGCGCACCGCCGCCGCCACGCGGCGCGCGATCTTTTGATCGGTCGTGTTCAAATTGACGTTGTACGCGATGAGGAACGAGCGCGCGCCGACGATGCTTGCGCCCGCCGACTCATGCACGCGCGCTTCGCCTACGTCCGGCTCGCGCTCAGTCACAGTGCCGATCTCTTCGCGCAACTGCTCGAAGCCTTTGCGCCGCACGTCTTCGAGGTTCACGCGCTCTGCCTTGCGCGCCGCGCTCTCGTAAAAATAGACTGGGACTTTCAACTCATCCCAGATGCGCTCGCCCGCCTCGTGCGCAAGCCCGATGCAATCTTCGAGCGTCACACCGCGCACGGGCACGAACGGCAAAACGTCGAGCGCGCCCAGGCGCGGGTGCTGACCCACGTGCTGCCGTAGATCGATCAGCTCGACCGCGACGCGCGCGGCGCGCACCGACGCTTCGACCACGGCGCGCGGCTCTCCCACGAAGGTAATCACAGAGCGGTTGTGATCCGCGTCGGCGTGCGTGTCGAGCACGGCGACGCCCGCGACCGAGTCAATCGCCTCGACGAGACGCGCCAGCGTCTCCGCGCGGCGACCCTCGCTAAAGTTCGGAACGCACTCGACTATTCGCTCCACTTTCGCCCCTACACCAATTCATTAAACGAGCGGCATGGTCGCCTGCGCGCGCCCGGAAGTTTTCGCCTGCTCCGCTTCAAGGGCGCGCGCGAGACGCCTGACGCCTTCCTCGATCTTGTCGGCGGGCGCGCACGAGAAGCAGAGCCGCAGCTCACGCCTCCCCGACGAATCGGCGTAGAACATCTCGCCGGGCGCGAACGCCACGCCCTCTTCGATGGCGCATTCGAGCAGCGCGCGCGCCTCCAACCCTTGCGGCAGACGACACCAGAAGTGCAGACCGCCGCGCGGCTGGTTGAACTCCAAGCCGTGCGGTCGCGCGTAAGTGCCGAGCGCGCGACGCATCAGGTCGCGCTTGCGCGTGTGCTCGCGCCTGAGCGCGTCCATGTGCGTGTCGTAGCGTCCCGTGAGCAGAAAGTCCGCGATGACGAATTGACCGAGCCCTTCGGTGAACAGGTTTTCGTGCTGCTTGATTGACGCGAGCTGATCGACGATGTACTCGGAAGCGGCGAGCCAGCCGAGACGCAAGCCCGGCGCGAGCGTCTTCGAGAACGTGCCGAGGTGTATGACGATGTTGTGTGCGTCCAGATGATAGAGCGCGGGCGGCGGAGGCGCGTCGAGGTACGTCTCGCTCCAAGGGTCGTCTTCGACGACGGGCGTGCGGTAGCGCGCGGCGAGTTTCAGCAACTCCTGCCGCTCGCGCAAAGTCATCACTCTTCCGGTCGGGTTCTGGAAAGTCGGATCGGTGTAGATGAGCTTCGGGCGGTAGCGCACGAGCAAGTCTTCCAGCTCGTCGAGGTCTGCGCGCGCCGTGTCCCAGCCGACGAGGTTCGCGCCCGCCGCGCGAAACGTCTGGATCGCGCCGACGTAGCCCGGTCGGTCTATGACGATGTAGTCGCCCGGATCGATCAGGCAGCGCGCGATCAGATCGAGCCCGTGCTGCGAGCCCGAGAGGACGAGGATGCGTTCCGCACGCGTGCCGAAGCGTTCGGCGATGGCGCGTCGCAGGCGCGGCTGTCCTTCGGTGGGCGCGATACCGAGCGCGGCGGCGGCGTGGCGGCGCAGCGCGTGCTCGGTCAGTTTCAGATAGTCTTCGATGGGGAAGCACTCGAAGGCGGGCGCGCCGACGGCGAACGAGATGACGTTCGGATCAAAGCCGCCGCGCATCAGGTGACGCAAGCCGAGGCTGTCGCCGAGGTGCGCGACCGACGCCGAGACTTTGCCGCGCCACGCGAAGGGCGCCCCCGTTGGCTCCGGCGTGGCGCAGACGAACGTGCCGCGCCCGACGTGGCTGCGCACGAGCCCGCGCGATTCCAATTCGCGATAAGCTCCGGCGACCGTCGTGCGGCTCAGAGACAGGCGCGTCGCCAGCTCGCGCTCCGAGGGCAGACGCTCGCCCGCCTCAAGCTCCCCCGACTTGATGGCTTCTTCGAGCGCGGCTTGCAGGCGCAGGTAGAGCGGCTGCGCGCCGCCATCGCGCTTCATCAACAGCTTGGCGAAGTTCATCTCACAACCTATTAGACTCGCATACCAATCGCGAATTGGCTCTTTCGCCGCCGCCGCGCGGCACGTATAACAACTCGGCGCGCAGCATCGGCTAGAATGGACTCGCGAAGCGGCGCGGGCGGAATTGTATCAGACCCCGCCACACTTTGACCGAACGAGACGCGCGAAGACGCTGGAAAATAAGGAAACACGCATGAGCGACGAAAAGAGAGACGCGGCTGAGCGTGAAGGCTGGCAGACGCGTGTCACGCACGGCGATGAAGCGTTGAACGCGACGCACGCGCTCGTCCCGCCGATCTGGCAGACTTCGACCTTCGGCGCGGACTCGCCCGAACACTTCACAGAGCTGGTCAGCTCCGTGCACCCCACGGAGTTTTACACGCGCTACGGCAACCCCACGCACGCGCAGGTCGAGTCGCTCGTCGCCTCGCTCGAAGGCGGCGAGGCGGCGCTCGTCGCAGGCTCCGGCATGGGCGCGATCTTCACCGCCGTGATGTGTCTGTTGGAGAAAGGCGATCACGTCGTCGCGCAGCGCAGCCTCTACGGCAACACCGCGTCGCTCTTCGAGAACCTGCTGCCGCGCTGGGGCATGGAGCGCACCTTCGTCGGCGAGACCGACCCTGAAAACTTCGCGCGCGCCGTCCAGCCGAACACGAAGCTCATCTATACAGAGACGCCGACCAACCCTGTCATGACGCTCACCGATCTTCGCGCCGTCGCGGAGATCGCACGTGCGCGCGGCGTCGTGACGATGTGCGATAACACCTTCGCCTCGCCCGTCAACCAGCGACCGATTGAGCTAGGCGTCGACGTGGTCGTGCACAGC
>JAVXVR010000208.1:0-2683 GCA_032230165.1 Acidobacteriota bacterium
TCAATACTTCACCGCGACCGTCGGCGACGAGCCGGTCATCGTCGTGCGCGGCGCGGACGCTACCGTGCGGGCGCTCTCAAACGTCTGCCGCCACCGCGCAGGTCCCGTCGCGTCGGGTTGTGGCAGCCGCGAGGTCTTTCGCTGCGGCTACCACGGCTGGTCTTACGCGCTCGATGGCAGTCTCGCGGCGACGCCGGAGTGGGGAGGCGTCGAAGATTTCGACCGCGAGGCTCACGCGCTTCCGCAGTTTCGCGTCGAGACGTGGGGCGCGCTCGTCTTCGTCAATCTCGATCCAAACGCCGCGCCGCTCAGCGGGACGCTCGAAGATTTGCCCGCGCGTCTCGCGCACCGCGATCTCTCGCGGATGCGGTTCGCGCTACGCAAGGATTGGCAGGTCGAGTGTAACTGGAAAACTTACGTTGATAATTATCTCGAAGGCTATCACATCCCCGTCGTCCACCCCGCGCTCAACCGCGAGCTGGACTACGCGCAGTACCGCACCGAGACGCGGCGGCTCTACTCGATCCAGCACTCGCCCATCCGGCGCGACCGCGCGACGCGCCTCGCGATTGACGAAAACGCTGGCGAGAATGAGGCGCAGTTCTTCTGGCTCTTCCCGAACCTGATGCTCAACGTCTATCCCGACAACTATTCGACGAACTTGATCGTGCCGCTCTCTGCGGAGCGCACGCTCACCATCTTCGAGTGGTACTTCGACTCGCTCGAACAAGAGGCGACGCAGGCGGCTCTGCGCCGCACGGTCGCGTTTAGCGACGAGATTCAGATCGAGGACATACACATCTGCGAAGCCGTGCAGCGCGGTCTTCGCTCGCGCACCTACTCGCAGGGTCGCTACAGCGTCCGGCGCGAGAACGGCGTCCACCACTTCCATGGTCTGCTCGCCGAATACTTCGCGCGCGCTTGAGCGATGACGATCAACTACATCGGATGACGATCAACTATATAGACGTGCTGCTCGTCGTCGTCGTGCTCATCAGCGCGGCTGCCGGGTGGCGGCGCGGCTTCATCCTCGGCGTGCTCGATCTCGTGCGCTGGGTCGGGAGTCTCCTGCTCGGCTTGCGCTACTACCCGCCGCTCGCGCACTGGCTCGCCCCGCGTGTTGGTTGGGACGCGGCGTGGGTTCCGCCCGTCGCTTTTCTCATCACCACGGCTGCGGCGGGCGTCTTGATTCACGTCGTCGGCTCTCTGTTGCTGCGCCGCGTCAGCGACAAAACGCACGAGCAAAAAGTTAATCGCGCGCTCGGCATACTGCCCGGTCTCGTGAACGGGCTGATCTCTGCGGCGATCCTCGCGTCGCTCCTACTCGCCGCGCCGCTCCCCGAACACTTGCAGACGGACGTGCGCGCGAGCCAACTCGCCAACCGCCTCGCCGCCCCGACCGAGCGACTCGAAGCGGCGCTTACGCCCGTCTTCGACGAGGCGATCCGGCGCACGCTCACGCAGCTCACGATCAAACCCGAATCCGGCGAGACGGTGCATCTAGGCTACACGGTCGCGAGCCCGCGCACGCGCGCCGATCTCGAAGCACAGATGCTCGAACTCGTTAACGGCGAGCGCGTGTCAGCGGGTCTCAAACCGCTCGCGCCCGATGCGGAATTGACTGAAGTCGCGCGCCAGCATTCGGTTGATATGTTCGCGCGTGGCTACTTCGCGCACGTCACGCCCGAAGGCTTGAGCCCTTTCGACCGTATGGCGGCGGCAGGCGTGAAGTTCAAGACGGCTGGCGAGAACCTCGCACTCGCGCCGACCTTGCGCATCGCGCACACGGGTTTGATGAACTCGCCCGGTCATCGCGCCAACATCCTCCAGCCAGCCTTTGGTCGCCTCGGCATCGGCATCGTGGACGGCGGGCGACGCGGGCTGATGGTCTCGCAGGAGTTTCGCAACTAGATTTGTCCAGCACCACGAAGCAGCCGCTGCCGATTGACGCGCTCCTGCCGGAGATCGTCGCTTCCTTGCGCCGCGCGCCGAACCTCGTCATCGAAGCCCCGCCCGGCGCGGGCAAGACGACGCGTGTGCCTGCGGCGATCCTCGACGCGGGTGTCGCGGGCGACCTTGAAGTATGGGTGCTTGAGCCGCGACGATTAGCCGCGCGCCTCGTCGCGCGCCGCGTCGCCGAAGAGCGCGACGAAAATTTGGGCGAGACGGTCGGCTATCAAGTCCGCTTTGAAGAAGTATCGAGCGCGCGCACACGTCTGCGCTTCCTCACCGAAGGCGTGCTCACGCGTCGTCTCTTAAGCGATCCGCAACTCGCGCGCGTGGGCTGTGTCGTGCTCGACGAGTTCCACGAGCGACACCTGCAAGCCGATCTCGCGCTCGCGCTGCTGCGCCGCCTGCAACGCGACGCACGCCCCGACCTGCGCCTCGTCGCCATGTCCGCCACGCTCGACGCCGCGCCGGTCGCGAGCTTTCTCGGAGACTGCTCCGTGCTTCGCTCCGAAGGGCGACTCTTCGATGTCCGCGTCGAACATCTCGCGCGCGAGGATGCTCGACCACTCAGCGAGCAGGTCGAACACGCCGTGCAAAAGTTGATCGGCGCGGGACTCGACGGCGACGTGCTCGTCTTTCTGCCCGGCGCGACGGAGATTCGGCGCGCGCAAGGTACGTGCGCTGCGCTCGCCGCCGCAAACGATCTGCTCGTCTTGCCTTTGCACGGCGAGCT
>JAVXVR010000268.1:0-4418 GCA_032230165.1 Acidobacteriota bacterium
TTGATCTTCCCCGTTTTGACGCCGACAACGTATGCCGCCGGGATGAGCACGACGGAGAGCGCGAGCGAGGTGATGACGAGCCACATCCGCACCGAAGAGAGGAAAAGCACGACGGCGAGCAGAGGAAAATAGGTGAGCGCCTGTCCGGCGTCGGGCTCTAAGAGAATGAGTCCGAGGGGGAGCGCGAGGATGCCTATGCCGACGCCGATCTCACGCCATGCGAGCGCGCGCGAGCGGATTCTGCCGAAGTAGTAGGCGAGCATGAGCACGGTCGGAATCTTGACGAACTCCGAGGGCTGGAACTGCCCGAAGCCCGGCAGCCTGATCCAGCACTGCTGTCCGTTGACCCTCATGCCGATGCCGGGGACGAGCACGAGACCGAGCAGGACGAGACCGAAGACGTAGAAGGCGGGCGCGGCGTGGACGAGCTTGCGGTAGTCTATGAACGAGACGACGAACATCAGCGCGAGCGAGATGCCTAAGCCCACGAGCTGCTTCTTCCAGTAGTTCTCGGTCGGCTGCGCGTTGTAAATCTGCCACGTGCCAAAGATGACGATGCCCACCGCCAGCAGCGTCAGCAGCCAGTCGAAATCGCGGAAGCGTCGTTTCTCTAAGATGGCAACCATAAAAAGTAGAGGTCAGAGGTTAGAGGTTAGAGGTTAGTTATGGCGAGGTTTTGACTGACCTCTAACCTCTGACCTCTGATCACTGTTCTTAGCTATCTGCTGTACGACCGGCAGCGTGTTGCTGGGTGCTTTGTGATAGAAGGCTTCGTAAACCTGGCGCGTGGCGGGCGCGGCGAACTTGCCGCCGAAGCCGACGTTCTCGATCAAGGCGACCGTCGCGATCTCCGGCTTAAAGGCGGGCGCGTAGGAGACGAACCACGAGTGATCTTTGTTCGCGCCCACGTCCTTGCCTAAAGAGACGACCTGCGCCGTGCCGGTCTTGCCCGCGATGTCCATCCCGTCGATCTTGACCGCCGTGCCCGTGCCCCCGTTGTTCACCACCTGCCACATGCCCTCGACGACCGTGCGGTGATTATCGTCGGAGATGTCAACAAGCTTCGGGTTCGGTCGCTGTGGCTCGACTCTGAGCGCGTAAACCTCGTCGAAGGTCATCGCCGGGCGCAGCTTGCGGAAAGTCTCGGCATCGTTCGGGTCGCCCACCGCCGTCGTCTCCTTCAACTCTTTCAAAAGGTGCGGCACGTAGAACTTGCCGCCGACGGCGATGCCCGCAATCGTGCGGACGAGCGCGATGGGCGTGACTACGTCGTAAACCTGACCGAACGAGGCATAGACCGTGTCGATGTCGCGCCAGTCGGGGTCGCGCGGGTTCATGCGTTTTTTGAATTCGCGCGAGGGCGTCCAACTGATCAGCTCGTGCGGCAGATCGATGCCGGTACGGCGATTGAGATCAAAGTCGGAGACCATCTTCTGGATGCCGTCGATGCCCATCTTCAAGCCGAGGCGGTAGAAGTAGCCATCGCACGAGACGCGGATCGCCGTCACGATGTCGGGCGAGCCGTGGCTGCCCATGCAGCGCGTGAACTTGTTGCCGATCTGTATGCCGCCGCCGCAGACGAGATGCGAGTTCTTGACCGAGATCGCGCCCTGTTCAAGTCCGGCGACCGACATTGGAATCTTCCACGTCGAGCCGGGCGGGTAGCGACCAGAAATGGCGCGGTTGACCATCGGCGTTTTGGGATCGCGGAAGAGCGTGCCGATCTGCTGGCGCACTTCTTTGGTCTTGACGTTCTGCGAGAAGAGGTTCGGGTCGAAGGTCGGGGCGGAGGCGAGCGAGAGAATCTCGCCGTTGTTCGGATTGAGTGCGATGATGACGCCGCGACCGTTGGGCGAGTTGCGAAGCTGCTCCTCGGCGACGAGTTGCAGATCGAGATCAATCGTCGTGACCAAGTCCTGACCCGGCTGCGGCTCGACTGTCTTGATCGTGTCCTGAATCTGCCCGCGACTGTCAACGATCACTTCGCGGTAGCCGTCTATGCCGCGCAGGTAAGAGTCGTAGGTTGACTCGATGCCCTCCTGCCCGATGATGTCGCCGGGCTTCAACGCCTTCTTCTTGAAATCGTCGTGCTCCAACTGCTTCGGGTTCACTTCGCCGACGTAGCCCAGCACGTGCGCGAGCACGCCGTTCTCAAGGTAGCGACGCTGCGGCTGCTGCTCAATACGCAGCTCCGGGTGATCGATCCCCTGATGCGTCTCGACCCACGCGATGTCCGCCGGGGTGGCGTTCTGCTTGATGATGATCGACTCGAAGGCGGGCTGCCGAGCCAGCTCGTCGAAGCGTTCGCGCAAGACCTCTTCGTCCACGCCGAGACCGGCGGAGAGCGGCTGCGCGAGCGCGCCGTACTCGCGCCCCTTCATCTCCTCGCGCGAGAGGATGACGTTATAGGTGGGACGAGAGTCAACGAGTATCTTGCCGTTACGGTCGAAGATCGTCCCGCGCTGCGCGGGGATGGGCAGACGCCTGACGCGCTGGTTTTCGGCGCGCTCGGCGTAGTACGCGCCGTTGACGACCTGCAAGAAGTAGAGACGCGTGCCGAGCGTCGCGAGCAGCACGATGACGATGACCTGTATGACGCGCAGGCGCAGCCTTAAATTCTGTGAGTCGTCTTCGAACTTCATTTCTTGAACCTCTTCGCGCTTGAAGGCGCGCGACCTCTATTGTAAGACTCCCACTGATGCCGCGCGAGTTGCGTGGGAGTTTCGCCGCCCGCGATCTTTCACCTTCGCACGAGGCTACGGCGCGCGGCGCGGCGGCGGAAGGCGAAGTGCCGACGCTGGCGCGAGCGGTCGCTGAAGAAAACGTCGAGCACGTAGAAGACGAACGTTCCCACGACGGTCGTGCCGATCAGTTTGTAGGATGCCGTCTCGGCAAAGGTCGCGAGCGAGGGCTGACCGAAGACGCGGTGGAGGAAGACTGTGACGAGTGCGTCGAGCGCGGTCGCGCCCGCTAAGACCGGGATTCGCACCAGCGGGTTATCAATGCGCACGCGCTGGACGAGCGCGGCGATCAGGTAGGCGACGAGCGTTTTGGAGAAGCCGCCTGCGCCCAAGAGCGCCTTGCTGAAAATGTCCGTCGCGAGACCGGCGGAGAAGCCGATGATCATCGACTGCACCACGTCGCGGCGCAGCGCGAAGTAGGTCACGACGATGAGCGGCAGATCGATGTGAACGAGCGGGGGCCAGACCTGCCGCAAATTTGTCTGCAACAGCACCGCCGCTACGACGATAAAACCGATCTTGAGCTTCATAAAAGCCGTGACAGGTGACAAGTGACAGGTGACAGGTAAGACAGTCTGGAGTCTGGAGTCTGGAGTCTGGAGTCAAAGACGAAAGCAAATCGAGTTGACTCCAGACTCTCGACTCCAGACTCCAGTCTTTTCTTGTCACTTGTCACCGTTTTTTAATTGTCACTTTCCCCTTGTGTTCTTCTGCGGCGGCGCGCTCGGCGTCGGGACGGCGCGCGGCGGTGGATGATAGAGCAGCACGGCGACCTCGGAGAGCGAGTTGAGCCGCGCCGAGGGGCGCACCTTGATCTCGTGCGCCCTGGTTGCCGTCCCCGGTTGTACCTCGATCACGTCGCCGACCTTCAGCCCGCGCGGGTAGATGCCGTCCTGCCCCGTCGTCGTCACAGAGTCGCCCGGATTGACCGCTTCGAGCCCCGGCACGTACTTCATCTCCAGCAGCCCGCTCTTGCCGAAGCCTCTGACGGAGCCCAGCGCGTTCGAGGTTTCGAGTTGACCGACGACCGCGCCTTCCGCCGCGCGCTCGTCCGTGATCATCATGACCTGCGCCGAGACGGGGCTCACCTCCGAGACGCGCCCGACGATGCCTTCAGGCGTGACGACCGGCATGTTGGGCGCGATCCCCGAAGAGCTGCCGCGGTTGATGATCGCCGAATCGAACCAGTCGCTGGGGTCGCGCGCGATGACGCGCGCCGCGACGATCTGGTAGTCGCCCGCCTCCTTCAAATTAAGCAAGCCCTGCAAACGCTCGTTCTCTTCGCGCGCGACTTTCGCCACGCGCAATTCCGCCTCGACGTCGGCGAGCTGGCGCTTGAGTTGTTCGTTCTCGCTCGCCGCGTGGTTGAGATTCGAGATGTATTGGAAGAAGCCCACGCCCGAACGGCTCGCGCCCGAGAAGAAGCTCTGGAAGGGAGTGGCGACCATTTGCGCCCAGACGCGGATTTTGCGCTCGTGCGTCTGCTGGTCTTGCGCCGAAACGGACATCAGGACGGCGTTCGTGGCGAGCATCAGGACGAGCCACATCGGCGCGCGCCGCCTGATCTCTTTCTGCGTCCGCTGGACAGGCATGAAGTTCAGTGACAAGTGACAAGTGACAGGTGACAAGTAACAGCGAAACGGATTTGCTTGTTACTTGTCACCTGTCACTTGTCAC
>JAVXVR010000429.1:0-6062 GCA_032230165.1 Acidobacteriota bacterium
GGAAATCTCCGTCTCCGCCCCGCCCATCACGCCCGCGACCGCCACGGCGCGCGACGCATCGGCGATGACGAGCATCTCTGCATCGAGCTTGCGCTCGACCCCGTCGAGAGTTTGCAACTGCTCGCCGTCTCGCGCGCGGCGGACGACGATGCGATGTTCGTTGAGCTTGTCGAGATCGAAGGCGTGGAGCGGCTGACCAAGCTCCAACATGACGAAGTTGGTGATGTCGGCGACGTTGTTGATCGATCTTTGACCCAACGCCTGCAAACGCTCCGCAAGCCACGCCGGACTCGGCGCGATCCGCACGCCGCGCACGACGCGCGCCGTGAAGCGCGGGCATAGGTCGGGCGCTTGCACGTCAACTGAAGTGAAATCCGCCGCGCGCCCTTCCCTTCTCTTCGACTCCATCGGCGGGAGCGCGACGCCGCGTCCCGTCATCACGCCGACCTCGCGCGCAACACCAAGGTGCGAGAGCCAGTCGGGGCGGTTCGACAGCACGGCGATCTCGAAGATGAAATCGTCGCCCGCCTCTTCGACGCCCTCGACCTCAAGCCCGCGCATCGTGAAACGCTCACGCAACTCTGCCGCGTCCCACTCGACGCCCGTCAGCTCGCGCAGCCAGTTGTAACTAATTTTCATAAGCACTCAGCATTCAGCATTCAGCATTCAGCAAAGGCAGCCTTAAGGTCTGGCTGATGGCTGACGGCTGATGGCTGACTGCTTCTCAATTAAACTGTTCGAGGAAGCGCACGTCGTTCTCGAAGAGCAGGCGTATGTCGTCGAGGCTGTACATGAGCGCGCACATGCGGTCGATGCCGAAGCCGAAGGCGAAGCCGGAGAACTCTTCAGGGTTGATCCCGACGGCGCGCAAGACGTTCGGGTGCACCATGCCTGAGCCGCCCAGCTCGATCCAGCCGCCGCCCTTGCAGAGCGCGCAACCCGTCCCGCCGCACTTGAAGCAGGTGAAGTCGAACTCTGCCGAAGGCTCTGTGAACGGGAAGTAGGACGGGCGGAAGCGCGTGCGCGTCTCCGCGCCGAAGGTGCGACGCAAAAACTCCGCGACCGTTCCCTTGAGGTGCGCCATCGTGATGCCGCGATCCACGACGAGACCTTCGAGCTGGAAGAACATCGGGTTGTGTGTGGCGTCGGGCGTGTCGCGGCGAAAGACGCGACCGGGCGCGATGACGCGCAAGGGCGGTCGCCGCTTCTGCATCGCGTGAATCTGCACGGTCGAGGTTTGCGAGCGCAGGGCGAAGCCGTCCGTCGTGTAGAAAGTGTCTTGGACGGAGCGCGCCGGATGGCTCTCAGGGATGTTGAGCGCGGTGAAGTTGTAAAAGTCCGTCTCGATTTCGGGACCATCTTCGACCGCATAGCCCATCGCGACGAAGGTGTCTTCGAGTCGCTGGCGCACAAGCGTGATCGGATGCAGGTGACCACGGCGCGGGCGACGACCGGGCAGCGTCACGTCCAGACGCTCAAGCTCGACGCGCGCAAGCGCGGCATGACTTTTGAGCGCGCCCTCGACTTCGTCGAGACTCGCCGTGATCGTCGCTTCCGTCTGCTGCACGCGCTGACCAAACGCCGCGCGCTCCTCAGGCTTAACGCGCCCGATCATCTTTTTTAGTTCGGCGAGCGCGCTCTTCTTTCCCGTGTGGCGCGTGCGAAGCTCCGCCAGCTCGCGCGCAAGCGTTTCGGCATCGGCGAGTCGCAAGTCCGAGAGATCAGCCGCGCCTTCACGACCGCGAAAGCGAGCGAAGCGTCCGAACTCTTGCTCGAACGCTTCGCGCACAGCTTCCGGCTGTTCCGTTAGTTCAAAGTTCAAAGTTCAAAGTCCCAAGCTCAAAGCCCGATGTTCAAAGTCTGTCGTCCGACGCAGGCAACGCTTCGCGCGCCGGATTTGAAACTTTGAACTTTGAACTTTGAACTGATATTCACGCTGCCGCCTGCTGTTGCTTGTTGTCGAGCGCGCTCTTCGCCTGCCCGGCGAGTGCGGCGAAGGCGTCGGGCGAGTTGGCGGCGAGGTCTGCGAGCACCTTGCGGTCGAGTTCGATCCCGGCGAGCGTGAGCCCGTGCATGAACTGCGAGTAGTTGAGACCGTTCAGGCGCGCGCCCGCGCCGATGCGGACGATCCACAAACTGCGGAAGTCGCGCTTCTTCAGTTTCCGACCCGTGTATGCGAACTTCAGCCCGCGCTCGACCGACTCTTTCGCCGAGCGATACAGCTTCGACTTCGTGCCGCGATACCCTTTCGCCAGCTTTAAAATCTTTTTGCGCTTCTCGGTGCGCTTGTTGCCACGTTTTGCCCTCGGCATATAATTACCCTCCTATAAATTGATTCATTTATTCATTGTTTCATTGATTCAATGAACGAATGAGCCAATGAGTCAATTCTTTCTACTTGCGCCCGTAGGGCAGCATCTTCGTGATGCGCACCATGTCCGACTCCGACACGAGCGTGTCGATGTCGAGGTGGCGCTTACGCTTCTGCGTCTTCTTCGTCAGGATGTGGCGCGCGTGCGAGTGACCGCGCTTCGCCTTCCCCGTGGCGGTCAGGCGGATGCGCTTCGCCGCGCCCTTGTGCGTTTTTAGTTTCGGCATGATGACTCCTTTATATTGGGTGACAGGTGACGGGTGACAGGTAACGGGTAAAACCAAAGGCAGATTCTTGCTTGTCACTTGTCACCTGTCACTTGTCACGGTTTCGCTCCTTCAACTTCGGTCGTACCTTGCGCGGGCGTCGCTGCTGCCTGTACTTCCTGCTGCTGCGGCGCTGCCGGCTGAGGCGTGGTCGGCTGCGCCGTTTGCGGCTGCGCTTCGCGCTTCGGGGCGGTGGGCTTCGCCGTCTTGTGCTTCTTTGGCGCGAAGATGAGGAACATCTGGTTGCCCTCCATGCGGGGTCGCGCTTCGACCTCCGACACTTCCGCCAAATCCTTCTCCAGCTTCGCGAGCAGTTGCGAGCCCAGCTCGCGGTGCGTGATCTCACGACCGCGGAAGAAGATCGTCGCCTTCACCTTGTCGCCCTCGGAGAGCCAGTCGTGGGCGTGCTTCATCTTGAAGTTGTAGTCGTGATCGTCCGTACCCGGTCGGAACTTCACTTCCTTGACGGTGATGATGACCTGCTTCTTCTTCGCCTCGTTCGCCTTCTTCTTCGCCTCGTACTGGAACTTGCCGAAGTCGATGATGCGACAGACGGGCGGCTCGGCGGTGGCGGCGACCTCGACGAGATCGAGACCCTTCTCGCGCGCGAGCTTGACGGCGTCGCGCGTGTTCATCACGCCGAGCTGTTCGCCCGCGTCGTCTATGACACGCACTTCCGGGACGCGAATCCTATCGTTGATGCGCGTCGCGGGTTGGCGACGATTGTCCGGGCGGTAGCCACGCCCACGAAAACCTGGAATAGAAACACCTCCTGCGTCGGGAGTTACAAGTTGCAAGTTTCAGGTCGCAAGTTGTTCAGTGCTTCAACTTGGAACTCGGAACTTGGAACTTGAAACTCATGCATTCGCCAACGCGCGAGACTCGACGAGACCGCGCGCCATCTGCTTGAAATCTTCGACCGACATCGCGCCGATGTCGCCCTTCGTCCGCTCGCGCACGGCGACCTGAGCGGACTCCGCCTCGCGGTCGCCGCACACGAGCATGAACGGAATCTTTTGCAACTGCGCGTCGCGAATCTTCGCGCCGATTTTCTCGCCGCGCAGGTTCACCTCGACGCGCAAGCCCGCTTCGCGAAGCTCTCGCCCGACGCGCTCGGCGTACTCATTGACGCGATCCGTGATCGGCAGCACAGCGACCTGCACGGGCGCGAGCCACATCGGGAATGCTCCCGCATAGTGCTCGATGAGGACGCCGAAGAAGCGCTCGATTGAGCCGAACAGCGCGCGGTGCACCATCACGGGGCGGTGCGCTCTGTTGTCCTCGCCGATGTATTCGAGATCGAAGCGTTCGGGGAGGTTGAAGTCCCACTGCACGGTGCCGAGCTGCCACAGGCGACCGATGGCGTCCTCGATCTTGAAGTCGATCTTGGGTCCGTAGAACGCCGCTTCGCCCTCGATGCGCTCGTACTGGACGCCGCGCGAATCCAACGATGCGGCGAGCGCCGTCTCGGCATTTTTCCAATCTTCCTCGCCGCCGAGCCATTGCTTGCCCGTGTCGCTGCCCTTGACCGACAACTCGAAGCGCACCTTCTCGAAGCCGAAAGTCTTAAATACACCGACGACGAAATCCACGCAGTCGTCGATCTCCTTGCGAACCTGTCCGGGCGTGCAGAACAGATGCGCGTCGTCCACGGTGAAGCCGCGCACGCGCATCAAGCCGTGGAGCGTGCCCGATAGCTCGGCGCGATAGACCGTGCCCATCTCGGCGAAGCGCTGCGGCAGGTCGCGGTACGAGCGCTGCTGCGACTTGTAGATGCCGATGTGGAACGGGCAGTTCATCGGTTTCAGTCGAAACTCCGTCTCTTCCAGCTTCGTCGGCGCGAACATCGAGTCGCCGTAGCTCTGCTCGTGCCCGCTCAACTGCCACAACTCGCGCTTGGCGATGTGCGGCGTATAGACGAGCGAGTAGTTGCGCTTTGTCAGCTCGGCGTAGAGGTAGTCCTCCATTGCCTTGCGGACGATTGCGCCCTTCGGGTGCCAGAAGATCAAGCCCTGACCGTAAGCGTCCTGAATCGAGAAGAGATCAAGCTCGCGCCCCAGGCGTCTGTGATCGCGACGCTCCGCTTCCTCGCGCTGCTTCAACCACGCTTCCAACTCTTCCGGCGTGAAGAACGCCGTGCCATAGACGCGCTGCATCTGCGGCTGCTCGGCATCGCCCATCCAGTATGCGCCCGAAAGCGAGAGCAGTTTGAACGCCTTCAAGCGGTTCGTGTTCGGCACGTGCGGACCGAGACAAAAATCTATGAACGGCGAGCCGTCTATGTAATAGACGCTGACGGTCTCGCCGCCCTTGTCTTCGATGAGCTGGCACTTCAAAGGCTCTTCGCGCTCGGCGAACAGACGCAAGGCTTCCGACTTCGCGATCTCCTCGCGGCGGTACGGCATGTTGCGCTTGGCGATCTCGCGCATACGCTTCTCGATTGTTGGCAAATCCTCGTCGGTGAGCGTGCGCGGCGCGATCACGTCGTAGAAGAAGCCGTAGCGCGGGTCGTCCAGGAGGGCGGGTCCGACGCCGAGCTTCGTGCCGGGGAAGAGATCGAGGAGTGCTGCGGCGAGCAGGTGTGCCGTCGAGTGGCGCAACACTTCAAGTCCCTCGCGCGTCTGCGGGAGCATGGGCTCGATTCGCACCGCCGCGCCGTTCGCGTTAATCGAGTCGAGCTTGCGCGCGAGGTCAACCTCCTGCCCGTTGACCCGTGCCGCCAGAGCGTGCTTCGCCGCGTCGCGGTCGAGCTGCTTCAAAGCCTCGCCCACGCTCGCCGAAGCGGGCACAGCCGCCGCCTGCCCCTCTTTCAGTTGGACGTTAACTTCACTCATCGCCTGTCATCTCCGCTCGAAGTAACGCGCGCCTGAAGCGCACGCCGCGCCGTCCGGGCGCGTGGGTTGGAAGAAAACCCTGGACGCCGACGGGCGAGACCTTCGCGGGAGAAGCGCCAAATCTGTTTCTGAAACGGTCGGGATTCGTCTTTAAGGGGGACGAACCTGGATGATCGGATTCGACAGAAGCGCCTTCGCCGCGCGTCCCGCTTGTGGCGCGGGTCGCGTGTTGTTAGAACCGGAACGTCGTTCGAGTTCGCGTCAACATAAAAGGCTCAGGTCTTCCGGGGCTCGCTGTCGAAAACTTGATTGGTCGGCGCGGGCGCGGACGTGAACCGCCGGAACCTACCGCGTCAACCTACTTCAGAACGCCGCTTACTGCGCGAGACTGCTTCTGAAGTTACAAAATTTAACCAAAGCGGCTGGAGAAGTCAATTCAGCACGGCGGGCGTTGGTGAGAGAATAGTGTGCTGCTGTGTTCGAGCAGCTAATATGTGGCTTCCATCAGCTAGTAGCACATGCCACTGCTTAAGGTTTGAGCGCTGGCAAATGTTCTTTGAGCGCAGCACGTAGTTCCGTAAAATCGGCTCT
>JAVXVR010000320.1:0-3188 GCA_032230165.1 Acidobacteriota bacterium
GCTCGGCTACGCGTTCGCCGACCGGAAGCTGCTTGAGCGCGCCGTCACGCATCGCTCCTGGGCGCACGAGCAGGTCGGTCCGGGCGAAGAAGAAAAAGCGCGCGCGCTCCACAACGAGGCGCTTGAGTTCATGGGCGATTCCGTGCTCGGTCTCGTTGTCGCAGAGCATCTCTACCGCACGAACGCCGAGTTGACCGAGGGCGATCTCTCGCGCATGAAGCATCAGCTCGTCAGCACGCAGACCTTAGCCAACGCCGCCGAGCGGCTGGGCTTCGGCGACTTCATCAGGCTCGGTCGTGGCGAGGACAAGACGGGCGGGCGGCAGAAGCAGGCGCTGCTTGCCGACACTTTCGAGGCGCTGCTCGCCGCCGTCTACCTGGATGGCGGCTTCGAGGCGGCGACCGGCTTCGTCCTGCGCGCGCTCGAAGAGGACTTAGGCGTGGCGACACCGGAAGCGGCGGCTGCCGCCGACTACAAGACGATGTTGCAGGAGCGCGTCCAAGCCGCTTGCCGCGTCACGCCGACCTACGAACTCGTCTCGACCGAGGGTCCGCCGCACGACCGCACCTTTCACGTCGAGGCGCGCTGGAACGAGCACGCCGTCAAAGGGTCAGGCTCGACGATCAAAGCCGCCGAGATGGAGTCCGCCCGTCGCGCGCTCGACCAACTCGGCGAGGCGGCGGATGTGACATGACGAAAGCGCGCGGAGTTCTCATTCGCTTTAACTCGCTCGCGCGCCGCTTAAATATTCTTTCGCGACGGAAGCTTAACTTGACCGCTGTGCGTTCGGTTATCTACGATTAAATTATATGGGCAATGATTCAAGAGCGACGGTCGTCGAAGAGACGTCCGTGGGGACGAAGGCGGGGAAAGCTGCGGCGGCGGGCGTGCGGGAAGAGAAGCGGGAGGCGGCTGACGCGGCTGCGAAGAAGGCGTCGTCGCCGCCGCGCAGCGTGTGGCGTGAATACTTCGAGTCGCTCGTCGTCACCGCCATCATGGCGTTCTTCGGGATGACGTTCGTCGTGCAGGCGGTCAAAGTCCCGACGGGCTCGATGCAGAACACGATCACCATCGGCGATCACCTGCTCGTCAACAAGTTCATCTTCGCGCCCGGACCCGTGCTGCCGTTTTTGCCGATGCGCGAGATTCGCCGCGGCGACATCATCGTCTTCAAGTATCCCGGCAGCCACACGAGCTACGCCCCTGATCTGTCTGATCCAACTAACCGACCCTACGCGACGAACTACGTCAAAAGAGTCATCGGAGTGCCCGGCGATACGATCGAGTTGCGCGACAACACAGTTCTCATCAATGGTCAGCCACTACCGGAGCGAGTCGTCGCCGTCAAAGACCCCGGTCGCGGCTTCCCGTCCGACGATCCTCGCGCGAGCGTCCCTCTGGAAATACTTAACTCCCCACCGCCCGTCGGCGAAGGTCCGTATAACGCCTACTACAACGCCATGCGCGACGGTCGCTCCATCAGCAAGTTCAACACCCCGGACTATAACCTCTTCGACGGGAAGCCGTCTGTCACCGTCCCGCCCGACTCCTATTTCGTGATGGGCGACAATCGCGACAACAGCGCCGACAGCCGCTACTGGGGCTTCGTCCCGCGCGATCTCATCATCGGTCGCGCGATGTTCGTCTATTGGTCTTACGACGAGAGCAAGCCGATGCAGTTCCCGTATATCATCGACTTCTTCCGCCACTCGCGCTGGAGTCGCACGGGCACGATGATCAAGTGAGGCGCGGCGATCAAGGAGGGACGATGCCTTCAACTTGGGGTTTGGGCGGGCTTAGTTGGAAGGAGCTGGCTAAGCGCGTCTGGGGTCAGATTCAAGAGGACGACATCTTCGGCAACGCCGCGAAGCTCTCCTACTACTTCCTGCTCGCGCTCTTTCCCCTGCTGCTTTTTCTCACCACACTGCTCGGCTACTTAGCCGACGCGGGGAGCGAGCTGCGGCAAGAGCTGGTGCGGATACTCGGCACGGTGATCCCGGCGGACGCAAGCAGCCTCATCTTCAAAACCGTCAACGAGGTTCAAGAGCACGCGGGCGGCGGCAAGCTCTCCTTCGGCATCCTCGCCACGCTCTGGGCTGCCTCGAACGGCATGGGCGCTTTGACCGACGCACTCAACACGGCTTACGAGGTGCGCGAGACGCGCGCGTGGTGGAAATCGCGTCTGGTCGCTGTCGCGCTGACCGTCGTGCTCGCGGTGCTGATCCTGTCGGCGCTCACGCTGGTGCTCTTCGGCGGCAAGATCGCCGTGTGGATCGCGGCAAGCTACAGCTTCGGCGGCGTCTTCGTCACGACGTGGAAGATCGCGCAGTGGATCGTCGTCCTCGCCTTCGTCCTCTTAGCCTTCGCGCTCATCTACTACTTCGCGCCCGACGTGCGCCTGCGACGCTGGCAGTGGATCGCGCCGGGCACGGTTATCGCCGTCGTGCTCTGGCTTCTCGTTTCCTTCGCCTTCCGACTCTATTTGCACTTCTTCAACTCCTACAGCGCGACCTACGGCACGCTCGGCGCGGTCATCATCCTCATGCTCTGGTTCTACCTGACGGGCGCGGCGATCCTCATCGGCGGCGAAGTCAACTCCGAGATACTCTTCGCCGAAGCCGGGCTCTCGCCCTCAAACGAGCTGCGCGGCGAGCACGCGGCGATGAAGGAGCCGGACGTGGACAAGAAATAGAGTAAGGCAAAAGTAAAAATTAAAAAGGCAAAAGTTTGGCGGCGTCCCGTCTTCACTTTTGCCTTTTGTCTTCTTCAGTCGCTCACCCCGGCGAGCGCGACACCGAGCAGGACGAGTTTCTTGATGCCTTTGTAGAGCGGCTCGATCTCGCAGTTCTCCGTGAGCGCGTGCGAGTCCTCGCAGGGTCCCGCGCCGGTCGAGATCGAGGAGACTCCGGCGAGCAGCGCCGCGCTCGAATTGTTCGAGCCCGTCACGCCGATGGGCGGATTCTGGAAGCCCATCGCGAGGTGCACGGCTTCCGCCATCTTCACGAGCGGCGAGTTGCGGTGACCCGGAATCTGCGCGGACGGCGACGACGAGATGAGATCAATCTTGACCGTCATCCCCACACGCTTCGCCTCTTCATCAACAATCGCTTTGATCTTTTTTTCGAGGTCGGCGATCACGTCGTTGCTCGTCGAGCGCAGGTCAACCGAGAACCAAGCGTCCGCCGCCT
>JAVXVR010000419.1:0-3426 GCA_032230165.1 Acidobacteriota bacterium
GAGACACTGCGGTGCGCGCCGCGCGCTACGTCGTCCGACGCCAGCGCGCGGACGGCTCGTGGGCTTACGGCGCGCAAGGCTTCCAGTCTTGGTCGGACAACTTCCACACGGCTTTCGTCCTCACCTCGCTCTCACGCATCATCGAGTCGTGCGACAACTGCCGCGAAGAGTTTCTCCCTTCGCTCCGTCGCGGCTTCGACTTCTGGCGCGCAAACTTCTTCGGCGCAGGCGGCTTCCCGAAGTTTCTCCCCTCGCGCGCGTACCCGGCGGACGCGCACTCGGCGGGCGCGAGTCTAGTCGCCCTCGTCGAACTCGAAAGTTTGTCGCGGGATGCGCTCCAGCTCGCCGAAAAAATCGCGAGCTGGACGATTGAACACTTACGCGACCCGCGCGGCTTTTTCTACTACCAACGCCGCCGCACGCACATCGTCCGCACGCCCTACATGCGCTGGTCGCAGGCGTGGATGATGTATGGGCTGGCGCGACTGCTTGAAACGATGAGGGAAGAATGAAAAAACTGTCAGTTGTCCGTCGTCAGTTGTCCGTCGCTCGTGGTTGATGTAGTGAGACCTCAATCAGTGCCTTGAACAACTAACCACGGACAACTGACGACTGACAGCTTTCGCTAATGAAAATCTGGATTGACTTGGCAAACTCGCCGCACGTGCCATTCTTTAGCGCGCTGGCGGAGGAGTTTGCGGCGCGCGGGCACACGGTCGAGTGGACGGCGCGCGAGTTCGCGCAGACGGTCGAGCTGGCGCGCGCGGCGGGTCTCGCGCCGGAGGTGATCGGCGGGCACGGCGGTCGCGAGTTGTCGGGCAAGGCGGGTAATCTGTTAGGGCGCGCGTACCGGTTGATGCGTTGGGCGCGTGGGCGCGGCTTCGACCTCGCCGTGAGTCATAACTCTTACTCGCAGATCGTCGCGGCGCGTGCTCTGCGAATCAAAACCGTTACCTTGATGGACTACGAGCACCAGCCCGCGAATCATCTGGCGTTTCGTCTCGCCTCGCGCGTCGTCGTCCCTGCTGCGTTCCCCGATGAAGCTTTGCGACGCTTCGGCGCGCACGCCGCGAAGGTGCGACGCTACGATGGCTTCAAGGAGGACGTTTACCTCGCGGACTTTCATCCCGACCCGTGTGCTCTGGAAGAGATGCGACGCGCGCTTGGTGTGAATGACAGTGACGTGCTCGTCGTCGTCCGCCCGCCCGCGAGCGAGGCGCTCTACCATCGCTTCGAGAACGAGTTGTTCGACGCGCTGCTCGCGCGTCTGGGCGCGAGCGAAAGCGTCCGCACAGTCTTTCTCGCGCGCACACTCGCGCAACGCGAACAGTTCGCCGTGCGTCTGACGGACGAAAAGTTCATCCTGCCGCAAGTCGCGCTCGACGGCGCGCTGCTCGTCTGTGCCGCAGACCTCGTGGTGAGCGCGGGCGGCACGATGAACCGCGAAGCCGCTGCGCTGGCGACGCCCGCCGCGACGATCTACGCCGGGAAATGGGCTGCCGTTGACGAAGAACTCGTGCGCGAGGGCAGACTCCTGCGACTCTCGACGCGCGCAGACATTGACGCGCTGCCGCTCGTCAAAAAGAATAGCGCCGCGCCGCGCCGCGCCGCACACGTCCGCGCGCAAGTTGCAGACCTGATCCTGGAGTGACGACGAGTGACAAGTGATGAGTGACAAGTGACGAGTGATTAGTGACAAGTGATTAGTGACAAGCCAGACCCGAAGGCTTTATCTTCTTACCCGTCACTTGCCACTCATCACTTGTCACTCGTCACGGCTTTCCATTATGCGCGTTGAGCAGATCGACAGGTTGCGCGTGAAGGCGGGCGCGGTGCGCGCCGAGGGACGCGCGCCCGCGTGGGCTCTGCCTGCGGCGCGCGCTTCGCTCGTCGCGGCGGACGCGGCGATAGCCGTCGCGTGCTTCGTGGGCGCGTTTCTGTTGCGCGAGGGCGCGCGCGTCTTCGTGCACACACAGGGCGGCGCGTGGGCGTGGGGGGCGCGTTTCGCGCCTTATGCGGCGGTGCTCGTCTTCGTCGTGCCGGTGCGCGTGCTCGCCAACGCCTACTACGATCTCTACCGGCTGCGCGGCGAGTTCTCTTACGTGGACGACGCGGGGCGGGTCTTTAAGGCGACGGCGGTCGCGTCGCTGCTGCTCGTGGCGATCACGTTTCTGTTTCGCGGCGGCACACAGTTTCGCGCCTTCTCCTATTCGCGCGCCGTCTTCGTCTTCGACTTTCTCTTCGCGCTCGCCTCGTACGCTCTCTTGCGTCTCGCGGCGCGCGCGGCGCAGTCCGCCTTTCGGCGCAGAGGGATCAACTTGATCCCGACGCTCGTCGTCGGTCGTGGTGAGCAAGCGGAGATGTGCATTAGAGAGATGCAAGCGCGACCCGAACTCGGCTATCGCGTGATCGGCGTCGTCGAGAACGGTCGAATCGGCGAGGGCGTGCCGGAAGAGTTTGCGGGCGTGCCCGTCGTCGCCGGGATAGAGCAACTCGCCGAGACGATCCGCGAGACGCGCGCCAACGAAGTGATCATCACCGACCCGCAAGTCTCCGGCGACCTGCTCTTCGACGTGATGATGCGGGTGGGGCGAAATCGCGGCGTCGAGTTTCGCATCGCGCCGAGCCTCTTCAACTTCCTGCCGCGCAAGACCGAGATCGATCAGATCGGCGCGCTGCCGATGATCCAACTCTTTCGCGAGCCTCTGTCGGGCGGCGCGCGTCTCGTCAAACGCGGCTTCGATATCATCGTCGCCTCAGCCGCGCTCATACTGCTCTCGCCCCTGTGGCTCGTCATCGCGCTCTTGATCAAGTTGGACTCGCGTGGCGCGGTCTTCTACCGGCAGGAGCGCGTCGGGATGGACGGGCGCGTCTTCCTCTTCCTGAAGTTTCGCACCATGCGCGCCGACGCAGACGACGCCGCGCACCGCGACTACCAGCGCAAGCTCATCGCCGGGCGACCCGACACGAACCTCGGCGACTCGACGCGTCCCGTCTATAAGCTGCGCGACGATCCGCGCGTGACGCGCACGGGGCGCGTGCTGCGCCGTCTGAGTCTCGACGAGTTTCCGCAACTCTTAAACGTGCTGCGCGGCGATATGAGTCTGGTCGGTCCAAGACCGCCGATCCCTTACGAGGTCGAAGCCTACGAGGTGTGGCATCGCAAGCGGCTCGACATGAAGCCGGGGCTGACGGGCTTGTGGCAGGTGTCGGGTCGCAACCGGCTCTCTTTCGACGAGATGGTGCGGCTCGATCTCTTCTACATCGAGAACTGGTCGCCACTCCTCGATCTCAAAATTCTCCTGCGCACGCTCCCCGTCATGCTGCGCGGTGACGACGCTTACTGAAACGAGACGCGGCGGCGAAAAGACGCAGGGACACGAAGACGCGGCGACGCGGGAAAGAAGATAATTTTCCCCGCGTCGC
>JAVXVR010000492.1:0-11562 GCA_032230165.1 Acidobacteriota bacterium
AGACGTAAGGGCGGAGATCGTCGAAGCGATGACCATCGACGGAGAGGTAACACGTGCCCGCGTCGAAATGCGACGGCTCGACGCGCGTGATGTGATATAGCTCTCCCGCTTTCTCCGCGAGGATGGCGACGTTCTTCGAGACGTTCGTCCATGTCGCGCTGCCATCGCGGCTCACCTGCACGTTGCCGTCGTCCGTGCCGACCCACAACACGCCGGGCAGTAGGGGTGATTCCCCGACCGTCACGATGTAGCTGAAGTTCGTATAGCCGTCGTTCTTCGACGCCATCGCGTCTTTGCCGGGGACGCCCATGATCGAGAGCGTGTTGCGGTCGATGTGCTTGGTTAGATCGCCGGATGCCGTCCAAGTGTCGCCCCTGTCGCGCGACGTGAAGAGCCTTTCCGCGCCCACGTAAAGCAAGCGCGGGTTGTGTGGCGAGATCACAATGGGCGTGTTCCAGTAGAAGCGATACTGCGTGCCCGGCGGCGGGGCTGGAACGACGTTTGATGTCGCCGCGCCGCCACCGAAACCGCCGAAGCCCTGCGCGAGGGCGGCGGCGACGAGCGCCTGCTGAACTTCTTCGGGCGATGCTCCGGGGGTTGTAGGCGAAGGCGAAGGCGAAGGCGACGCACCCGGTGTCGCGCCTGCCGGTGCGCCTTGCTGCCCGCGACCGCCTCCGCCGCCACCACCACCGCCACGACGCTGCGCCGCCGCGCGCGGTCGGATAGAGACGCTGCGACCCGTCTTTAGATCGAGACGACTCATCGCGCCGTTCTGCGATTCGGAGTAGATGATGTTGTAGTCGATCGGATCGACTTGCGAATAGTAACCGTCGCCGCCGCCGGTGCGGAACCAGTCGGCGTTGGTGATGCCGCCTTGATTACGCACCGAACTCGGCGCGCCCCAAGAGCCGTTGTCCTGCAAGCCGCCGAAGACGTAGTAGGGCTTGCGCATGTCTGCGGCGACGGCGTAGAACTGCGCCGCCGGAATCTGGTTGTTGTATTCCCACGTCACACCCTGATCGTAAGTGGTGTCGAGCCCGCCATCATTGCCGAGCATGATGTGCTTGCCGTTGTTGGGATCGATCCAGATCGCGTGGTTGTCGCTGTGCGGGATGGCTGGCTCAAGCGACTTGAAGGTCTTGCCGCCATCAATCGAGATGCTGAAGTTCAAGCCGCCGACGTAAACCGTCTCCGCGTTTTTAGGATCGACTCGAATCTGACTGTAGTACATCGGTCGGTTGTTCTCGTTGCTGACGACGCGCCACGTCTTGCCCTTGTCGTCCGAGCGCCAGACGCCCGACTTCTTCGGATCGAGCGGCGTCGGCGTCGGCGAGGCATTAGGGTTCGGCGTCGGCGTCGCGCTCGGACTTGGGCTTGGCGACGCGCCCGGCGAAGGGCTGGGCGACGGCTGCGCGACGACCGGCTCATCGCCGCCCGTCCCCTGACTCGTGCCGACCTCCATCTGCGCGTAAATGACATTCGGGTTCGAGCGCGACAAGTCGAGCCCGATGCGACCGAGCGGCTTCACTTCGGGCAGCCCCGCGCCTTCAAGCCTGCGCCACGTCTTCCCCGCGTCAATCGTCTTCCAGATGCCGCTGCCCGCTCCGCCGCCGTTAAAGCCCCACGAAGTTCTGCGACGCTGGTACGATGCCGCGTAGAGCGTCTTGCTGTCGGACGAGTCCATGACGAGGTCTGTGAAACCCGTGTCTTCGTCAATGAACTTGACGTTCGCCCAGGTTCGCCCGCCGTCGGTCGTCTTATAGATGCCGCGCTCTTTGTTAGCTCCGAAGAGGTGACCGAGCACCGCGACGTAAACCGTGTTTGCATCGTGCGGATCAATGACGATGCGCGCGATTGACTGCGAGTCGCGCAAGCCGACGTTCGTGAAAGTTTTTCCCGCGTCAGTTGATTTGTAGATGCCGTCGCCGAAACTCGAACTCTGCCGGTTGTTGGGCTCACCTGTCCCTACCCACACGACGTTCGGATCGGACGGCGCGACCGCGATGTCGCCAATCGAAGCGGTCGAGTAAGTATCGAAGATCGGCGTCCAGGTCGTGCCGTTGTTCGTGGACTTCCAGACGCCGCCCGTGGCTAAGCCGACATAGATCGTGTAAGTGTCGTTCTCAGGGACGGCGATGTCATCGACGCGCCCGCCCATGCTCGCCGGACCAATGCCGCGCCAGACGAAACGCTTCAGCATGGGGTCGTCCGCCCAGTTGATCGGCGTGGGCGTCGGCGTCGGGGTGGCGGTTGGTGTGGGGGATGGCGTCTGATTCGGTCCCGTCGCTGGGGGCGATTGCTGCGCGTGACTTGCTATCGTTCCGAGCGCCAAAGCGCAGAGCAAAGCGCAGAGCCAAGCATAGCCGGACGCAGCACTAGACCTTTCTCTCATGGTGGGCTTCCTTTCAATTGTTTTTTCTAGGCGGTTGGAATCCAAGTTGCCCCGGAGCACTTGCGTTGAGTCGTCTAGTACGCGCACAACGCCCGCGAGGTTTCGCCGTCGAACCCGTCGAGTGGCATCAGTGTGTGCGACTAACCGGCGTCAGCGCCGGGGCGGAATCAGTTGATAGCGGAGGGAGACTAAAGCACTCCCGACCACGCGGCTGTGTATCTAACGCCGCAGACTCTAGCACGTCTCAAACTGATCTGACTAGGCTGAGTGAGGCGAATCATGTGGCGGGAATCAAGGGCGCGCGACTACGAGATCGCAGTGTGCGATGATGTGTCAAAGCGTATGCGCTTTGAGGGCACGCGGTGCGCGCGTCATTTTCCCTGCTCGCGTCTTCGTCATGAAGAACTGGCGAGGGCGCGAGGCGTCGGTCGCGCGTTGAGGAGCTTGCGCAATTTCATACGTGCTTTGTGCAGTTGCGACTTCGAGGTGCCGGTGGCGCAGCCGAGCTGGCGCGCGATCTCTTCGTGCTCATAACCTTCCACGTCGTGGAGGATGAGCACGGCGCGGTAGCCGGGCGGCAGCCGAGCAAGCGCGTCGGCGAGCGCGATCTGATCCAGCACGGGCATCTGTCCCGCTATCTCACGGCTGTTAGCCGTCTCGGCGGGCGTCTCGGCATCCGCGCTCGCACGCATCCTATGCTTTTTGTTACGGCGAAAGTGCATGAGGACTTGATTGATCGTCAGGCGGTGCAGCCAGGTCGTCAGCGTCGAGTCGCCGCGAAAGCTTCCGATTTTGCGAAACAGGTGAATGAACACATCCTGCGTGAGGTCTTCAGCCTCCGAAGCGTCGCAGGTCATCCGCAGACAGAGACAATACACGCGCCGGTGGTGCAGCCCGTACAACTCCTCGAAGGCTTGCAGGTCGCCCTGCGCGACGCGCTGCGCCAACAGAAAATCGTAAGGCGGCGTCGCGCTGTTCATTTCCGCGTTGTCTAATGCCGCGCCCCGCCACGCTTCGTAAGATTCAGCCGTCACATCCATCTCTTATTATCTTTCGTTGGCATCCTTCGATTGAGAACCTTTAGCGTTTAAACGTGGGCGCGGTCGGCGACGGCGGCGGGACGGCACCCGGCTCGCCTTCTTCGACGATCTTCGACTTGCCTTTGTATTGTTTGTAATCCGTATAGCGCACTTTCACACGCAGGTGGACGGTCTGCCCGCCCTTGAACACCAGTTCGTCGTCGGCGTAAGTGTAGGTCGGGAACCAATACTTCCCGTCGATCTGCTCGCGGTAGGTTTCGAAGATGGGAAAGCGTTGATTGCCTTCGGGCACGCCCTTGCCGCGCACCTTCACGATCTGAAGATCGGTTGCGTCCACCCACACGCGCCCCTGAAAGAATCGCTCGCTCACCTTCTTCGGCAAGACCTTCGGCGCGACATCGAAGACGTAAACGTCCAGCTCGTCGATGTGCTCTTTGCCGGCGTAGGTGAAGTTGTATTGATCGACCTTCGACTCCTCCAGCGCGAAAGGCTGAACGCCGCCGAGGTCTTCGAGGTCTTCCGACGTGAGCTGAATCTCGGTGAGCGTCGGCGGCGGGGCGAAGGTGACCTTCTCAAAGCGCTCGCCGCTATCCGAGAAGGAGATACGCGAGGTGCGGTGAAACTCGCCCGTGATCTGCCCGCCCATGCCGATGGTCTGTATCACCGCGTCCCGCTGAAAGGAGTAGTTACTGAGCGCGCGGTGGAACTGCGTCTCCTTGGCTGTGAAGGCGCGGACGATCCGCCCGGCATCAACTGCTTCCGCAGTTTCGTTTGCCCGCGTCTGTCCCGGAGCGGCGCGGAAAGAAGAAGGGTGCGTAGGGAGCAAAGCCAGTAGCGCGAACGCGCTAATAAGTATGAATTGGTTCATGATGGTCACCGCCGGGCTGCGCGGAGAAAATTCTTTGCGTTTCGCGCGAAGAACCTTGCTCCCCGACACACTCCTTCTCCGTTCGCGTTCTGACGTGCCTCCGTTTGATGCCCAACGGCGAAAGGGCGACGTAAAGAGTTTGTCAGTCGTATGTAAAGTTTTGTAAGTTGGCTGTCGGGCAAACGAGACGCATGACGAAGGGAGCGTCGCTTCGGCAAGGCAACACGAGGCGGGCAGCGCGTGCCAAACTCTGCCCGCCTCGCCTGCATGAGCGGGCGCTTACAGCCCGCCCCTGCCCGGAGGTTGTTGCGCTCCCTCCGAACTCCCCGCTTGTGAACACGCTTTGGTCGCAACATAGCGTCGTTACCGCCACGCCCCTGTGCTTCTTAAAACTCCGAGTCCGACGCGTGATGTCGCTGCTCGAATTGCTGGCGTAGCTCGGCGAGTTTCGCCTTCTGCTCTGTGGTGAGTAGTGCGTAAACCTGCGACAACATCTTCGCGTGCGCCACGTTCAATTCAACTTCAATGCCCGACCTCGCCTGCGCGGCGGCTCGCACCGTCGCTTCGTCGAAACTGCCATCGAGACCATCGAAGGGTCCGCCGCCCGCTTTGAACAGTTGCTCGTGCAGACTCTTGGTGCTCTCCTCGAAGCTGTCCGCGATCTGCTTGATCTGCGCCTTCTGCGCGTCGGTCAAATTAAGACCATGCGCCATCGGACCGAGCACGTCTCCGCGCCTACCGCCCGCACCCAGTCTGCCCTCATGCGGCGGAGCGCCGAACCCTCGACGCTCGCCCCGCTGTCCGAGGACAACTACTGACAGCGTCAAAGCGGCGACGAACGCTAATGCGCCGCCGATCAATTTCGTTTTCGTCAATCTCATCTTTTACTTCCTCCCTTGTATGCAGACAATCATTTCGTGAGAAGCCATGCGCTCTCCGTTGACGCTTAACTTATATGCTGAAATCTCTCGCGGCGGCGTAAAGAGTCGGTCAACCACGTGTAAAGTTTTGTCAACGCAACGCCCGTCCGCCTGACACTTCTTTACGACCGCGGGAGCATCACTAGGTTAGAATAGATTGAATTGATAAAGGAGCGCTATGCTCGCCGTAAGGAAAAGTTTTGATGGAACACATACTGATCGTTGACGACGACAGAGAATTATGCGAGCTGGTCGGCGAATTCCTCAACGACGAGGGCTTCGACGTTGAAGTGATGAACCGGAGCGAGCACGGGCTTGAGCGTGCGCTCGGCGGCGGGCACGCGCTCGTCGTCCTCGACGTGATGATGCCGGGGATGAACGGCTTCGAGGTGCTGCGGCGGCTACGTGCCGGGGGCTCGCGCGTGCCTGTGATCATGCTGACGGCGCGCGGCGAAGACGTGGATCGCATCGTCGGACTCGAAATTGGCGCGGACGATTACCTATCCAAACCCTTCAACCCGCGAGAACTCGTCGCGCGTATCCGCGCCATCCTCCGTCGCGTCCATTCGCGTGAGCCGGACGCGCCCATAGTCCCCACGCCCGCATCCGAACAGATCAGAATCGGCGACGTGGAGGTGGACACAGGCACGCGCCACGTGAGGCGTGCCGGGCGCGCGGTCGAGCTGACGAACGTCGAATATGAAATCCTGTTGCTGCTTCTCGCCTCTGCCGGTCGCGTCGTCACGCGTGAAGATTTGGTGCGCTCCGTTTTGGGGCGCGAGCTTTCCGTCTTCGACCGCAGCATAGACATGCACATCAGCCATCTCCGCAAGAAACTGGGTCATCACATCGGCGAGATCGAGCGGATCAAGACGGTGCGCGGCATCGGCTACATCTATGCTCGGCAGACCGACGCCGGAGACAGTCACGCCGGGAGCGCTTGAGCGGAAGCGTCGTGTGCTGAGGATTAAGGGTTAGAGATTGCGTAGTCTGTTCTTAAAAGTCTTCCTCTGGTTCTGGCTCGCCATGATGCTCGTCATCGCGGCGCTCGCCGTCACGTCTTACCTGACCCGCTCGGAACGTGTGCCGCGACCGCCGCAGTTCGTCGAAGGCATTGTGTCGGCATACTCCCGCACCGCCGTTGATACATACGAGCGCGAAGGGGCTGTCGCGCTCGACTCTTTTCTCAAACACATGGAGCGCGAGGTGAACATTCGAGCGCGCCTATTCGACGATAGCGGGAGAGACTTGACGGGCGACGACGCCGCGCCTGAAGAGAGAGAGATGGCGAGCCTCGTCGCGCAGACGGGCGACATGGCGTCGCGGATGATCGGCGGCGGCAAGGTGATTGAAGCGCGTCCCGAGCCGGCGCGCGACGGAGGCAGGTATGCGTTCGTCGCCGTGCTGCCACTCGCGCCGCCTGCGTCCTCCGCCGAGCGCCGCCCGCCGAGGTCGTCCCAGCCGTTCCAGCGTTTCCTGCCTCCGATGCCTTTGAACTTCCTGCTTGGCGAAAGTTCAGCCGCACTCGTCGCGCGCCTGCTCGCCGTCGTCCTCACTGCCGGAATCCTCTGCTACCTGCTCGCGCGCTACATCGTCTCGCCCGTCATCAAACTCCGCGAGGTGACGAACCGCGTCGCCGGTGGCGATCTCTCGGCGCGCGTCTCGCCCACACTCGGCAATCGCCACGACGAGCTGGCGGACATGGGGCGCGATTTCGACGTGATGGCGGCGCGCATCGAGGCATTGATGAGCGCGCAGGTTCGTCTGCTTCGCGACATCTCGCAAGAGCTGCGCTCTCCGCTCGCGCGCTTGAATGTCGCGCTCGATCTCGCACGCAAGCGCAGCGGCGCGGAAGCGGCGAGCGCGCTCTCGCGTATCGAACGCGAAGCGACGCGGCTCAACGAGATGATCGGTCAACTGCTCACGCTCACGCGCTGGGAGACAGGCTCAGACGGGATGCGGCGCGAGCAGGTTAATCTGTGCGCCCTCGTCCGCGAGGTGGCGGAGGACGCTGACTTCGAGGCGCGCAGTCAGAACCGTGAGGTGCGCGTCATCGCGTGCGACGAGTGCGAGACGATGGGGACACATGCGCTGTTGCGCAGCGCCTTCGAGAACGTCGTGCGCAATGCCGTGCGTCACGCGCCGGCTGAGACCGCCGTCAAAATTTCGCTCCGCTGCCTATGCGAAGGCGAAAGCGGCTGCGCCGTCTTCAGCGTCGAGGACGACGGCGAGGGAGTGCCCGAAGAGTCGCTGTCCGAAATCTTTCGCCCCTTCTACCGCGTTGATGATTCGCGGACGCGCGAGACGGGCGGCACAGGTCTGGGGCTCGCCATCACCGAACGCGCGGTTCAACTGCATGGCGGCGCGATCACCGCGAAGAACATGGAAGGGGGCGGCTTCGTCGTCGAGATTCGACTTCCCGTGGTGGCGCGAGCGTCAGCGCGCCCGTAACTCTTGACTCATCTTAAGAAATTCAATCTTCGACTCTCTCACGTCAGTCGAGACCTTGCTCATCCGGAGGTTTAGAAATTTTCTTGACAGGTGTTGCGCCCTAAGCATAGAGTCGCCCCGTTTCGCAGAGCCGAATCTCACACACATCACACATTACCGCGCGCGCCGCACTCATCGCTTGACGGCTGAGTTTCCAGGGATGCGATGAAAGACATCCTCGACATTCTTGACTGGCGGAAGAGAGTCGCCCGCCCCGCTCAAGACCACGTCTTAGCCACCGTGGTCAAAACAATGGGAGCGGCTTACCGTCGTCCGGGAGCGCGCATGTTGATTGTTGATGGCGAGCGCACGGTCGGAGCGATCAGCGGGGGCTGTCTGGAGCAGGATATCGTCGAACATGCCGCGCGCTTACGAAATTCGCCCCGCCCCATTTTGATCGCCTACGACTCTCAACAGGAGAAGGAGATCATCTGGGGCGCGGCGACCGGCTGCGGCGGCGTCGTCTGGGTGCTCATCGAAAACCTGTCCGCGACGTTCGATTATCTGTCCGCCGTCGGGGCTCATCTGGAGCGGAGACAAACTTGCGTCGCGGCGACTGTCATTCAATGCAGCTCGGCGCGAGCGCGAACTGGTCAGCATCTCGTCTTCGCGACAGACCTTGAGTGCGTGGGCGACATTGAAGACCCTGACCTACGCGCACAACTTCGCGCGGACGCGCGCGCCGCGCTCGCGAGCGGCAAAACCTCTGTCAAGCATTACAACGCGGGAGACGATCCGTCGGCGACGGCTGAAGTTTTATTGGAAGTCATTTCGCCGCCCATCTCACTACTCATCTTCGGCGGCGGTCACGATGCCCTGCCGCTTGTTCAATTCGCGAAGCAGCTCGGCTGGTCAGTCTCAGTTATTGATCACCGCCCTGCCTACGCCGACCCTTCGCGGTTTCCCCCGGCGGATCAAGTCGTCCTGTCCCGCCCGGAACGTGTGTTGGAGCACGTCCGCACGGATGAGCGAACGGCGGCGGTAATCATGACTCACAACTTCAACCTCGACGCCGAGTTGTTGCGTCAACTTCTGCCGACCACGATTGGCTATCTCGGATTGCTCGGCGCGAGCGCGCGAACCGAACAACTCCTGACCTACCTTCGCGCCGATGAGCGCGACGAATTCGCCAGTGAGCGGCGCGGTCGGCTGTACAGTCCCGCAGGTCTCAACATTCACTCTGAGACTTCTGCCGAAGTCGCCCTATCCATCACGGCTGAGATACAAGCCGTCATGCACGGGCGCTCGGGCGGCTCGCTCCGTGAGCACGGGCAGCGCATACACAACTAACAAGGTCGGCTCAAATCCTCATGCTTGGAGAAAAAATATGACGAGAGAGAAGAAGCAGGCGGCGGCGCAGGGCGGCGATCAGAGTTACGCCAACGATCTGATTTTCTACATCAACGGCGAGCGAGTCGTCGTCAAAAATGTCGATCCAACGATCTTGCTCGTGGACTACCTGCGCTCGTCGCCAGTCGGGTTAACGGGCACCAAGAAAGCCTGTGCACAGGGCGGATGCGGCGCGTGCACCGTGATGCTCTCCGAATATGATGCGGCGACGGACGAAGTCAAACATCGCGCGATCAACTCTTGCCTGCGTCCCTTGTGCTCTCTCGACGGGATGGAGGTGACGACCACCGAAGGTACGGGCAGCGTCAACACGGAATTGAGTCCTGTGCAGTATCGCATCGCGAAAGACAACGGCTCGCAGTGCGGCTTCTGCACGCCCGGCTTTGTGATGAACATGCACTCGCTGCTCGTCGCGAATCAGGGTTGCGAGCTGACGCAGCAGCAGATCGAGGGTAACTTCGACGGCAACATCTGCCGCTGCACGGGCTACCGCCCCATCCTTTACGCCATGCGACACTTCGCGACTGACTGGAACGCGAACGACGAGAAGGGCGCGATGAAGTGCGAGGTTGATCCGGCGGAGCGCGTGCGACATTACAAAAAAGTGCGCGCAGACTTCCCCGCCGAACTGAAGCGCGCTCCCCGCCCCGTGCGCTACACAGAGAAAGGCTATGACTGGATTCGCCCGCTCACGCTCGCCGAAGTTTACCGAATCATCGAAGCACATCCCGACCCACGAGAGCTGAAGCTTGTCTGCGGTAACACTTCGATAGGCGTCTATGACAGGTACGTCGAGAATCCGCGCGTGCTCGTGGACATCTCTCACGTCGCGGAGTTGAGACAGATTGCAGTCGGCGAGGACGGCGTCAGTCTGGGAGCGGCGGTCACTTACAGCGAGTTCATCAAGACGCTCGAAGGTGCGCTCGAAACGGTCGCCGAAGAGAAGAAGTCCGGCTTGGAGGCGATGAAATATTTAGCGGGTCGCACCGCCGGCACCATCGTGCGCAACGCCGCCAGCCTCGCGGGCAACACCATGATGGTCTTGCGCCACATCAACGAGGGCACGCCGTTTCCGTCAGACATGTTCACGGCTTTTTGCGCGGCGGGCGCGGTCGTCACCGTCGGCTCAGGGAAGTGGACAGAGCCGCGACAGTTCCCCATCCACGGGTTCGCCGAAGAGTACGCCGACTCTGCGGAGTTGCAGCGCGACGCGGTGATCCTCTCTTACTTCATCCCTTACACGAGAGCGGACGAATATGCCGAGACGTACAAGATGTCGCTGCGTCACGAGAACTCGCACTCCATCGTGAACGCAGGATTTCGCGTCCTCTTCGGCGACGGCGGCAACGTCGTCAAAGAAGCGTCGCTCGTCTTCGCCGGACTCTCGCCCCTCGCCTTCCACGCGACTGAGACGGAAAGCTACCTGATCGGTAAAGAGTGGAACGCGGAGACTCTGGCGGGAGCCCTTGATGTGCTCAAGCAAGAAGCGACCGCCATCATCGAAAAATACAGGGAACGTTATAGTCAACTCCCCTTCGAGGGCTTTACGGATGAGTACCGTCGGCATCTCGTCGAGAGCTTCTTCTATAAGTTCTTCGTCCACGTGGCGGAGAAGGTCGCACCCGACGTGATTCCTCCCACCATCGCCGCGGCGGGCGAGCGCGCAGAGCGACCTGTTAGTCACGGCACGCAGAAATACAAATTCTACCCTGAGGAGTATCCGGTCAACCGACCCTTCATCAAGATCGAAGCCTTCCTCCAAGCCACGGGCGAAGCGAAGTACACACACGATCTCGCGCTGCCCGCGCGTGGGTTGCAAGGCGCATTCGTCACCAGCACGCAGCCCGTCGGGAATATCTCCTATCGCATTCCGAACGGGAACGGTGGTGACCCCGCGCCGGTCGGCAAGCTCGTCTCCTGGCTGAAAAAGGAGTTCGACGAATTCACAGACTACATCACCTACGAAGACATCCCGCCCGAAGGTAAAAACATTCAGGGGTTCGGCGGCGACGATCCTCTGTTTGCGCCGGGCGCGGTCACTTGCTTCGGTCAGTCAATCGGGCTCGTCGTCGCTGAGACGGAGCAAGCCGCGCTCGACATCGCTAACTACGTCCAGACCAAATGCGTCGCCTACGACAAACACGACGCGTCGGGCAAAGAGATCGAGCCTATCCTCACCATCGAGGACGCCATCGCGAAGAACAGTATCTTCACGGACTGCCCCCCGTCGAACCCCTTCATGGTTCACATCTGGAAGATCACGCGCGCGGGGAGTGAGTTCGACTGGGCGGCGAGTGATGGCGACGCCGTGGTTGACGGCGTGAAGTGTCGCGTCGTCGGCGGCTCGCAAGCTTCGGGCGCGCAGATACACTTCTACATGGAGACGCAGTCGTGCCTCGCCGAGCCGGGCGAGCATAACGAGATCACCGTCCGCCCTTCGAGCCAAAGCCCGGACGAGCTGCACGCCGGTGTGGCAAGCACGCTCGGGATTCACTCGAACTA
>JAVXVR010000579.1:0-3665 GCA_032230165.1 Acidobacteriota bacterium
ACAACTTCATCTTGGAGGAGTAGGACTTTCAGTCCTCTTCAAATCTCTGCACTTTCAGTGCAGAGTGGTTTGATTCAACTCCAACTCGTATAAATAGATCAACTTTTTATCTTTGCTCCGCGCGGCGAGCAGGCGCGCGTCTGTCGGATTAAAAGCGGCGCGGCGATGCGTGTCGGGAAGCGCGGCGAAGAGCGCGCCCGTCTCGGCGCTGAAGAGATGTAGCTCGCCCTTGAGCTTGACGGTGATCGAACCGTCGGCGTTGAAGGTGAAGGGATCGCAGCCGCCCTCGCCGAAGAACGATTCCGGATCGCAGCCCTCCCACGGCAGGCGCGCGACGACGCGCCCCTCGCGCAGATCAATGACGCGCGATTTGGCTTTGGCATAGCCGATGGTGACGATGCGCTCGCCTTGGGGACTCCAGAAGATGAGGTACGGCGCGGGCAGCGTATCTATGCTGCGTATGAGCTTGCCCGTCCCGGCGTTCCACAGTTTGAGCGGGGCGGTCTCCGTGTCTAACCATTTGGACGGATCGTCGCGCCAACTCGTCAGAAGCTGTCGGCTGTCGGGGCTGAAGTAGATGTCCGCGCCCGCGCCCGTGAGCGTGTAGCGTCGCGCGCCCGTCGCGGCGTCCCAGACGCGCGCGCCTTCGCGATCGTGTGTCACGACGAGTTGCGAGTCGGGGCTCACGACGGGCGGCGCATAGTAGACGTATGAAGTCCTGTACAGAGTGGGCGCGGGCGGGATGGGGATGTCGAGCGTTGCGATCAGTTTGCCATCAGACGTGTAGAGAGCGGGCGGCTTGGCGGTGCTGCCGACGAGTATGTTGCGCCCGCCAGCGACGTAGCGAGCCTGGATTGAGACGAACTCCGGCAGCTTCTTGCTGGTGAAGGTGGCTTTGAGCAGCGAGTCTGTATAGCTGTCCGCGTTGATCTGCTCGAAGACGATCTCTGCGAGCGAGCGCCCCGTGCTGGCATCCCAGACGCGCGCCGTGCCGTCCTCGCTCGCTGTGAGGATGCGGCTTGAGTCCGGACTCCACTCGTAGGTGTTGATGTCCCAGCGATGACCGACGAGCGCGGCGCGCAACTCGCCCGTGCGCGCGTCCCAGACCTGCGCGTGACCCCTGCGCGAGCCTAACTCCTTGAACCAGTCGGTCAGCAACAGTCTCCCGTCGGGACTCCAACGGATCGAAACCTCGTCGAGTTCTTTCGTGAGCCTGAGCGTCGCCCTGCCCTCGCCCGTGCGCGCGTCCCAGAGACGCACCGTGCCGTCTTCCGCGCCTGTGGCGAGCGTCGCGCCGTCGGGGCTGAAACTGATCTCGACGATGTCGCCCGTATGAGCGCGAAGCGTCGCGCGCACGCGCGCGACGAGCCGCGAAGAATCTTGCACGTGCGCGGGACTCTGCGCCTGCGCGGCGGCGACGACTGCGGCGGCGAAGACGAGCGCGAGCGACGCGAGCGCAGCGCGCGCGGGGTGAAGGCTGAGATTAAGCATGACGATCCTCGAAGAGCTTTTGAGATTATTTTTAACACTCGCACGCACGATGACGAATCCGTCGCGCCCAGCGTTTGACGCTGAGCCTAGCCCGCCGCATTTCGCCGGACGACGCGCCGTGTGATGCTTTCTCGATTGTCACAGCAAATGCGCACGCCGCGTCGCGCGTGGTGACGCACACATCTGCGATGCGGCGAGTTGTGAAGGGCGCACGGGCGGGTGTAAGTTAAGCGCAAAAGATTTCCGAGAATCGCGTGGCGGAATTTGAAGGAGAGTCATGGCTGAGAAGTCTGCACACAGTGAGTCGCAGCCGAGCGTGGCGGGGATTTTTCGACGCGCGCAGGAGATGCGCCGCGAGAACCCGCAAGGGTCGCTCAAGGATTTGAAGGCGCGCATCGTGCGCGAATTCAAGGGCGGCGCGTTCCCTTCGCTCGAACGCCTGACGATTCCCGAACAGGACGCGCGCGCGCCCGAAGAGGACTGGACGGCGGGGCTGCCGCTCGTCCGTCGCGGCATACAGAACGAGGACTGGGACGACGTCGCCAACGGCATCGCGCTCAGTCTGGAGCAGACCGATAATTATGAGAGCCAGCGCGGCTACACAGGCGCGGTCGATGAGTGGCACGACCGCTCAGTCGGCATCCGCGACCCGCTCACCAAAGGCGTCGGCAAGTGGATGCCGGAGGAGTTGCAGCGGCTCGTCGAGCAAGCCTCGAAAAGTGACAAGTGACAAGTGACGAGCAAGAGCAAGCCGGATTTGCTTGTCACTTGTCACTTGTCACTCGATTTTCATTGCCATGAGTTTTCTCAACAGCCTGATGGGCGATCCAGACTACCAGCATGAAGAGCCGCGCGCGGCGGAGACAGTCACTGACACCGAGCCTGAGATCATCGTCAGCCCTGACACGCGGCGAGAGAAGCGCGTCCCGCCCGGTCAGACGCGCACGAAGAAGTGGCCCGTGCTCGACGCGCACGGCACGCCTGAGATCGATCTCGCGACATGGCGTTTCGAGATTGATGGTCTCGTCGAGCATCCGCAGGCGTGGTCGCTCGACGAGTTCATGCAGCTCCCGGCGGTCAAAGTCTATGCGGACTTTCATTGCGTCACGCGCTGGTCGCGCCTTGATAACGTCTGGGGCGGCGTGGCGACACGCGAGCTTGCGCGCATAGTCGGCGTTAAGCCGGAAGCGAAGTTCGTCGTCGCGTCGGCTTACGACTTCGGGTGGACGACGAATCTCCCCGTCGAATACTTCCTCGCCGAAGACTCGCTCGTCGCGTGGTCGCACGACGCGCGACCGATCCCGCCCGAACACGGCGGACCCGTGCGCCTCATCGTGCCGCAGCTCTACGCCTGGAAGTCTGCGAAATGGATCAAGGGACTCACGTTCCTCGCCGAAGATCGCGCGGGCTTCTGGGAAGAGGGCGGCTACCATATGCGCGGCGTGCCGTGGCAGGGCGGCGACGGCGAAAGGTTTCGCTGGAAGGAAGAAGAATGAAAGTATGAACGCGGAACGATGAACGATGAACGGAAAGCGGTTACCTTTCAATTCATCGTTCATCGTTCCGCGTTCATCGTTTCTCTTATGTTTCTCCGACAAGCGACCCCGACTCCGCTCCCGACGCCGACGCCGACGCTGCCGAGCACCATCGCGGCGTTGCGACATGATCTGTACATCGCTGTCCCGCACATCTTCGTGGGCGTCCTCGTCCTCGCCGCCTTCTGGCTCGTCGCGTCGGTCGGTCGCCGCCTCATTGCCTTGACCGCGCCGCGCGTGAGGGCGGACACGAGCGTCGTGCTGCTGCTCTCGCGGCTCTACTACTACGGCGTCCTCGTCTTCGGCGCGATCACTGCGCTTGGCACCGCCGGTCTGAACGTGAGCGCGCTCGTCGCAGGGTTAGGTTTGACGGGCTTCGCTCTCGGCTTTGCCTTGAAGGACGTGCTCTCGAACTTCGTCTCCGGCGTGATGCTCTTGGCGTACCGCCCGTTCCACCTCGGCGACGTGATCGAGATGGGCGAGTTCACGGGGACTATCGAGACGATCCGCATCCGCGACACGCTCGTGCGCGGCGAAGACGGGCGACTCATCATCATCCCCAACACGAAACTCATCACCGAAGTCGTCATCAACCACTCGGACTCGCAGCGTGCGCCACATGCGCCGCACGTCATCGCG
>JAVXVR010000600.1:0-4206 GCA_032230165.1 Acidobacteriota bacterium
GGGCTCAAGTACATTGAGACCGTGCCGCGCCGCGGCTACCGCTTCGCGGCGGACGTGACGGTCGCGTTCGACGGCGGCGCGACGGAGCGCGTGCTCGAAGAGCACACGCGCGCTCACATCCTCATCGAAGAGGAACACGACGAGGGTGAGCTTTCGAGCTATCTCAGCGCGGAGCCAGCAGTCGCGACGCGCGCCGTCGCCGTGCGCGCCGGAGAGATGCGCGCTTCGAGCCGACGCAGGACGGCGACTGTCGTCCTCGCGTCCCTCGCACTCGTCTGCGCGCTGGCGTTGGGCGCGCTGTGGCTGCGACCCTCGCGCACGGAGTCGAAGTCTGCGCTCCTGCCGTTCCCTGCGGCGCGCACCGTCCCGCTCACCAGTTTCCCGGACGAGGAGGTGAACCCCGCGCTCTCGCCCGACGGCAGGCTCGTGGCTTACTCCTGGAAGGGCGGCACGACGGACAGGATGAACATTTATGTGCAGCAGGTGGACGCGGGCACGCCGCTGCGCCTGACGACGGCTCTTGCGCGCGAAGGCAGCCCGACGTGGTCGCCCGACGGGCGCTACATCGCCTTCGTCCGCAACTCCCTGGACGCCAGTACAGACGGCATCTATCTGATCCCCGCTCTGGGCGGGCACGAGCGGCAGTTGGCGCATATTAGTTGCGTCTCACTCGACTGGTCACCCGACGGCAGGTCTCTCGCGTACGCCGCGCGCGATCACGCGCAAGAGACATACGGGGTTAGCGTGCTCACCGTTGACAGCCTCGACGTGCGCCGCCTGACCTCGCCGCCAGCCGGGACGTTCGGTGACATTCACCCGGTCTTCTCACCCGACGGACAGACGCTCGCCTTCATCCGCTACACGGACGACGTAGCCGAACTCTTCATCATGCCCGCCGGCGGCGGCGAAGCGCGGCAGCTCACGTTCGACAACCGGCGCATAGACGGACTCGTCTGGACGCCCGACAGCCGGGAACTCGTCTTCTCATCCAACCGCTCCGGCGGTTACAACCTGTGGCGAATGCCCGCGCAGGGCGGCGAGCCTGTGCGCGTCGAGGGTGTCGGTCAAGACGCGCACGAGCCTTCCGTCGCGCGCACGGGCGGGCGGCTCGCTTACTCGCAACAGTCGGTTGACACGAACATCTGGCGCGTGCCCTTACGCGGCGGGGCGGCGAACGACGAGAGACCGCACAAGCTGGTCGCATCGAGTCGGCGGGACGAGAACCCGCGCCTCTCGCCCGACGGTCAAAAAATCGTCTTCGAATCAAACCGCTCCGGCGCGCGCGAACTCTGGGTGTGCGACGGCGACGGCGCGAATCAGGCGCAGCTCACCTCCTTTGGCGGTCCCGTCACCGCCAACGCGCGCTGGTCGCCCGACGGGCACTGGCTCGCCTTCGAGTCGCGCCCGGAGGGACGCGCCGCCGTGTACGTCATTAGCTCCGAAGGCGGTCCCGCGCGCCGCATGACTTCGGGTGCGGGCGATAGCCTCGCGCCGAGCTGGTCGCGCGACGGGCACTGGCTCTACTTCGGCTCCAACCGTGACGGCTCGTGGCAGGTTTGGAAGATGCCCGCGGGCGGGGGCGACGCCGTGCGGGTGACGCGGGAAGGGGGCTACGAGGCGATGGAGTCGCCCGACGGGCAGTTTCTCTACTATAACAAGCAGGGGTTCTACACCGTCGGGCTGTTCCGCCAGCCGGTGGCGGGCGGCGACGAGGCGATGGTGATCGATCTGCCGCAACTGGAATCGTTCGGCGACTGGGCGGCGACGAACGAGGGCGTCTATTACATCCACCGCTACGACGGCGCGGGTAAACACCCCGCCCATTTTTCGATTAACCATTTCAACTTCGCCACGCGCCTGACGACGCAAGTCGCTCCGCTCGAACACGACCCGACCTCCAATCCCGGTCTCAATCTTTCACCCGACGGACGCTCGCTCATCTACAGCATCGACGATTATCGCAACCTCGACATCATGCTCGTCGAGAACTTTCGCTAGCGCGATCCGGCTTCAAGTTAAACTTCTAAAACCCACGCGCCGCGCGCGCTAAAGAGACGACCGGGGGCGAGAGTTTCCGGTCGTCTCTTTTTTGCGACGGGAATGCGAGACGCCTGCTCGCAAACCGGGAGCGCTTTGCGGGAAATAAGGGCGAACGCTGCGCGCGTGCCGGGCATCGCAACACCCGCGCGACTTGAACCCATGCGCCGCCGCAAGTCATACTCTCCTCCGAAGCAAAATCAGCCGAAGATTCGCGCGGGGAGTTATAGATGAGACGAGAGATTTTTCTGAGAATGAACGTCGCCCTGTGCGCCGTCTTGATTTCCGCCTCCACTGCCTTCGCGCAGTCGGGCGCGACGCGCCCGCGCCGCGTCAACCCGCAGGAGGTTAACAACGAAGCGGCGAAAGAGCAGCCGCGTCCCAGCCCTGCGCCGCGTGCGCCGGGCGCGACGCTTCAGCAATCGGGCGGCGACACGACGCACGCCTACACGCTATTGCAGCAGGGGCAGTTCGACGCTGCCGCGCGCGAGGCGCGTCAGATCACCGCCGCGAACCCGAACAACAGCGAGGCGTGGAAGATCGCGGGCTTCGCCGAGCTTAATTTGAAGCAGTACGCCGACGCCTCGAACGACTTGCAGAAGGCGCTCGATCTACAGCGCGCCGCGGGCGACGCAGACTCGAAGACGGCGGACGCGCTCGCGCAGGCGCTCACTCGCTCCGATCAGTTCGAGCGCGCGCTCCCTCTCCTCGTCGAGGCGACCACGCGCGCGGGCGCAACGCCCGACGCCACCATGCTCTATTATCGCGGGCTCGCCGAGTATCAATTGAAGAAGCCGGACGACGCCGAGCGATCATTCAACGCGGCGGTGAGAGCCGATCCGAAAAACGCCATCTCGCTCTTCTATCTCGGGCGCATCAGTTACGAGCGCGGTCAGGCGGACGCGGCGATAGCCAGTCTCAACCGTGCGACCACCGCCGACCCCAGACTCGCGCAAGCCTGGCAACTGCTCACGCTCGCGTATCTGCGCCGTGCGGCGGAGGCGGGCGACACGCCGAAGGCGAGCGAGAATTATCTGAACGCCGTGCGGACAAGCGACGCGCTCGTGCGCCTGCGCGCCGACGAGTCTGCGGCGGTCTTGAGCGGTCAGTCGCTTATCGGCGCGAAGCAGTACGCGCGCGCCGCGACCGTGCTCGAAACCGCCGCCGCGAACGCTAACGCGCAGGGCTCGACGCTCTACCTGCTCGGCATCGCCTACTCGCGCGCCAAGAACTTCCCCAAAGCAACCGCCGCACTTGAGCGCGCCGCCGCCAAGTCGCCCGACGACGTGAACGTCTATCGCGAACTGGGCTACGCCTACGAAGTCTCCAAGCTCTACGCCAAGGCGCTCGCCGCCTACCAGAAGGGCGCGCAACTCGCGCCCGACGACCCCGACTTCAAAGAATCAATCACGCGCGTCACCCCTTTCGCGAAATAAAAGGACTGAGCGCTGAGGACTGAGTCAAGACGTTTGTCTCCCACTCAAATCTCAGTACTACTCTTCTTCATTCTCAGTCCTCAGTCCTTTTTTGTCTTGTCTCCACGTTGGTCAAGGCGTAGCATCGCGGCATGAAGAAATCCGCTTCCATTCGCCTTCGCGCGCTGCGTGGGTTGTGCGTTTCGGTCGTCGCGCTGTGCGTGTTCGCCGCTTCGGGCGTGTGGCGCGCGCGCGCAGAGGCGTGGGGCGGCATCGAGCCTTTGAAGTCGCGTCGGGCAGACGTGGAAAAGGCGCTGGGCAAGCCCGTCGAGGACAAGCCGGGGGAGACCGGGACGCTGCGCTACAAAGTGCAGGGCGGAATGATCACGGTCGCCTTCATTGACGCGCGCTTCGCCGCCGCGCACCACCTCGACCCTGCGCTCGAAGGCACGGTGCGACAAGTCGTCTTGCAACACGACGCGTCGAACGACACGCCGGAGAGTCTGAAGCTCACGAGCAACTCGGAGTTCGAGCACGACGCGCACAGCAACGCCGAAATCTACCGCAACCAGCGCGACGGCATCGCCTACACCTTCATCGACGGCAAGCTCAAGACGACCTACTACACAGCCTCCGCCGAAGAGTTCAAGCGCGCACAGAGATGAGGAGGGAAGCGTGACAAGTGACAGGTGACAAGTGACAAGCAAATCCAGCACTCGCCTGTCTTGCTTGTCACCTGTCACTTGTCACTTGT
>JAVXVR010000004.1:0-7112 GCA_032230165.1 Acidobacteriota bacterium
CGTGCGAACGGATCGTGATGCCACGATTTTTGGAAAAAATCTTTGCGACAGCGCGGGCATCGCCGGGTAACCAGGTAGATGCCCGAAAAGATTATCCCTATCGACCAAATGACGAAGATGACCGAGCCGCCGTTCACCGAAAGAGGTAAAAGCTTGACGAGCAGAGGCGCGATGAATAGTTGGGCTGGGGCATAAGTGGCAAAGACTATTATCAACGCCCTCTGCCCTCTACGGATTTTACGCCACGCTTCGCCGTAGTCCGTCTTCATCCCGCACTTTCGTCAGCCTCGACCGTGCATAGCAGCGGGTACTCGCTTGCCTGCGCGAGGCTCGTCACCTTCGCCGCTTTCATCTCGGCGACCTCGTAAGTGTACACGCCCGCGACGCCGAACCCTTGCGTGTGCACCTGTAGCATGACGCGGACGGCGTCAGCTTCGGTGCGCTGGAAGACTTTCTGCAAGATATAGACGACGAACTCCATCGTCGTAAAATCGTCGTTGTGCAGCAGGACTTTGTAGAGCGGCGGCTTCTTGAGCCGCGTCCGCTCTTTGGCGACCGTCAACTCGCCCGTCTCGAAATCTTCCTTCGCCATCGCTTGTGCCTATCCGCACCCTTCCTTCCAAACCATAGGATAGCAACATCGAACAGGACACGGTAGCGGGCAGCGCGACTTGTCGGCATGAGAAACTGATAACGGCGCGGCGTTAGGGTTGACGCGTAGCGGCGCGAGCGACTATTCGTCTATCGTCGTCGCGGGCGAATCGGTGTCGAAGTTTCTTCGATTGAAGGAGGGACGTAGCATGACGCGAGGCGGGAAGCTGATACGGGCGTCGGAGATCGGCGAGTACGTCTTCTGCGCGAGGGCTTGGCGTCTGCGCGTCGAGGACGTCGAGGCGAGCGGCTGGAATGAAGCGCGCGAGGCGGGGACGGCGTGGCACAGGGAGCACGGTCGCGGCGTCGCGTCCGCGCGCAGGCTGCGGCGGGTGTCAACGATTGCGACCCTGCTCGCCGCGCTCCTCTCACTCGTCATCTTCGCGCTCTGGTGGTGGCGGCGATGATCTTTCTGTACGCAGCTTTACTGTTGCTCGCTTGCGTCGCCATCGCCGCCCACTTTGCCGCGCGCACACGCACACGCTCGACGGGACTGCCCACGGGTAAGCTCGTCTATAGCGACACGGGTTTCGCCGTCGGCGAGATCGCGCCTGTTCATCTGAATGCGGAAGGCGAAAGGCAGGAGCGCGCGCTCGTCTCGCGTCGCTACGGGCTGACGGGGCGACCCGACTACCTCGTACGGACGCGCGAGGGCATCGTCCCCGTCGAAGCGAAATCAACGCGGCGACCGGCTTCGGGGCTGCCATATGATTCGCACTTGATGCAACTCGCGGCTTACTGCCTACTCGTCGAAGACGCGCTCGGCGAGCGTGTCCCCTACGGTGTGATGAGGTACTCGGACGGCGAAGTGCGCGTCGAATACACGCCCGAACTGCGCGAGACTTTATTGGAACTAATCGAAGAGATCAAAGAGGCGCGCGACGCACAGGAAGTTCATCGCAGCCACGACGAGCGGCAACGCTGCGCACGCTGCGGCTATCGCGATGTTTGCGACGAATCGCTCGCGTAACTCTTCATTTGCCCGCGTCTTGTACGTCGAGCATGTCGTGGCGTGTGATGATGCCTGTGATGCGCCCGTACTCTTCGACGAGGACGGCGGGACTCTTTTGCAGTTGCCGCGTGACATCCGCCGCGCTCGCGTCAACGTCGAGGACGGGAAAGCTCGAGCCCATCAACTCTCCGACAGGTGACTCCAACAGGTCGCGGTTGCCCAGCACTTTGGCAAGCACGCGGTTCTCGCGCAAGGAGCCGATTGACTTCCCTTCCTCGATGACGGGGATGTGTTCGAGTCCTAACTCATCCATCTTCGCGAGCGCGTCGGCGACGCGCGTCTGCGATGTAAAGTGGACGAGAGTCTTCGGCGCGTGTGCCCCCTTCGTGCCCGCGATGAGTCCCGCCGTCATCCTCTGCGGCTCTAACAGACGCTTCTCCTTCAGCCACTCGTCCGAGTGGAACTTCGTCAGGTAGTGCTCGCCCGTGTCGCAGACGATGAAGACGACGACACCCGTCTCGTCCAAGCCACGCGCGACGCGCAGAGCCGCCGCGAGGTTCGTGCCCGTCGAGCCGCCGCAGAAGATGCCCTCTTTGCGTCCGAGCTGGCGCGCCAGCTCGAACGACTCGCGGTCGGTGACGTTGATGATCTCATCAACGTATTTCATGTGAACGTTGTCTGGAATGATCTCCTGACCGATGCCCTCGACAAGATAAGGCGAAGCCTCGCCCGTGCGCCCTGTCTCTTTATAAGTTTTGAAGACCGAGCCGTAAGGGTCTGCGCCGATGACACGGACTGCGGGGTTCGTCTCTTTCAAAAACCGACCCACGCCGGAGATCGTGCCGCCCGTGCCAAGACCTGAGACGAAGTGCGTAATCTTGCCGTCGGTCTGCTCCCAGATTTCCGGTCCCGTCGTGCGGTAGTGCGCGAGCGGGTTCGCCGGATGAGAATATTGATTCGGGTAGAAACTGTTCGGCGTCTCGCGCGCGATGCGCTGCGCGGTCGAAACGTAGTGATCCGGCGTGCCCTGTTTCGCGGAGGCTGGCACGACGACCACGTCCGCGCCCAGTGCTTTTAAGTAACGCACCTTCTCGACCGAAGCTTTATCAGTCATGACGAACGTGCAGCGGTAGCCGCGCACGGCGGCGGCGAGCGCGAGCCCAATGCCTGTGTTGCCGGAGGTCGCTTCGACGATTGTGCCGCCGGGCTTCAAAAGTCCGTCGCGCTCGGCGGCTTCGATCATCGAGATGCCGATGCGATCCTTGACCGAGAAGCCGGGGTTCAAGTTCTCCATCTTGGCGAAGACCTGCGCCTTGATGCCTTCGGTCAGGCGTTGGAGTTTGACGAGCGGCGTGTTGCCGATGAGACCGAGTACGTTTTCGTAGAATTTCATAAGACAGCTTCGCGAAATGCTGCGCCTGCAAAACCGAAGAGATGTGCGAGAAATCGTCGAACAGAAGAATAGACGATGAAAACCGCTCTCGGCTAGTTGAAAGAGCGTCGACGCGCAGCCTTCATCCTTCCTAATCACCACAGACCACCGCCCTTCATCCGTTTAACGCGTGAAATAGTGTTTCCTTTTCCGTATTTTTTGTGCTACAGTGTTTCACCGATGGCACGGACTCGACCGCCGCAGGGCAGATAATGCTCCCGAAACGGCGCGCGGTTGGGTTAGAAGGCGGCGTTACCCCTCAGAGACCGTCACCCACAGACCGAAAGGATTTTGAAGGAGTACAGAATGAGCAACGTGAAGAAACCGAAAATCAATCCGCTCAGCCGACTGCCCCGGCAACAGCGTCTGGTGATGGCGGTGCGCGGCGGCGCGGGCGTGGGCAAGTCGCAGTTCGTCCGCTCGATGGCTGAGGCGGGCTTGGGTCGACTCTGCATCTTCGACGTGGAGCGCAAGACGCGACTCCTTAAAGGCAACGGCACGATCTTCGACGGCTTGGAGATCGAGAGTCCGGACGAGTTGCCGGAGTTCATCGACTGGGCGCTTTCGGGCGAGGGTCGCGAGCGCAACTACGGATGCTTCGCGCTCGACTCGTGGGCTTCGTACTTTAGCGCGAAGCACAGCGAAATGATTTCGGCGGTGCGCAAGCAGACTGATGATCATCTCGCGCAACCTTCGGCGGAAGAACTCGCCGCCGATCAGATGGTCTTGCAAGGGGTGCTGCGTCGCCTCTGCATCGAGAGCGGCAAGTCGGTCGTCATCGTCGATCAGATTCCGGCGAAGGGCAAAGAGGCGAAGGAAGACAACGAAGTGGGTCGGGTGCTACCGATGACGGCGAGCGGTCTCGAATACTTCGTGGACATCATGGTCGAAGTCTCTCTGCAAGAACGCGCGGGCGAGATCGTGCGCGTCTTCCAGATCGTCAAGTCGAACAGTCCAGCCTTCGAGGTCGGCTTCGAATTGACCGGCGACGTGACCTTCACGAGTTTCCTCGAGCACATGAAGCGCGAGTCGGGCACGGACTTGCCGATGGAAGCGCCGCGCGCCGTCGAAGTCCCCGAAACCATCGAGGAGAAGCCGCAGCCGCTCACACTCGTCCAGCCGCAGTTGACGATCCAGGATTTGATCGCGAAAGCCGTCAAGCACGGTTTCAAAGAGGCAGACATCGTGACGGGTGCGAAGGTCTATCACAATCAGCCGAACATCCACCGGCTCACGCCCGAACAGATCACAGACATCGACCGCCGCCTCACCGCGCGCATTGAGAAGACCCAGGCGCAAGCCGAAGGGACGAGCGCGGCGAAAGAGACTTCACAGAACGCAGTCGCCGGCGCGAAGACGCAGGCGGCGCGCAACGTCCGTCGAGCCTAGCGCGGCGCACTTCCCCGCCCGCGTCTGGCAAAACGAAGAGCACGGAGTCAGCTTTGACTCCGTGCGCTTTTATTTCCTTGCGCAGGCTATTGACGGAAAGCGCGGCGATAAGTGTCACCAACCACGCTGAATCTCCCACTGATCGATGATCTTCTCTCCGTCGAGCACGTTGTAAAACAGATGCTGCGCGGCAGTCAGGCAGGAGTGGTTTGCAAGCACGCGCACGCGCTTTCCCACACTTAGACGCTCAAACGTCGCATCGTCTTCAATCTTGATCTGACCGTGCTCCTGAGAGACTGTCTCGACGCGCAGTCCGAGATCATTCCCCTCCAGATCAAGGACGTGACCATAGCCGCAATGCGGATCGATCTCGACCGCGCCGCGATCTTTTGAGAGAGCGATAGCGCCTGCATCTATGACAACTTTGCGACGCGTGCGGTCGCGGTGGACGACAGAGGCGAGCACCGTCAACGCGCAGTCGTCGAAGCGGCAGCTTCCGAGTGTGGCTTGGAAGGCATCGAAGAAGATGTAGTTGCCGGGTCGAATCTCCGTCACACCTTCGAGATGATCGACCGCAGTGATGGTCGGCGTCGAGCCGATGCTGATCGTCGGAGCTTTGATTCCCTCGCCCAGCAGCGTCTCCGCGAATCCAACCATCAGATCGCGCTCGTGTCGCGCGACCTTCAGAAGCTCCTCGTGATTCGTGCAATGGTACGAGTGCCCCGCGTGCGTGAGGATGCCTGCGAAGCGCAGGTTCTTCGCGTCCGCGATGCGGCGCGGAATCTCAAGCGCCTCGCTAGTGTGCGGCTCGACGCCGCAGCGATGATAGCCGCAGTCAACTTTGAGGAAGAGATCGAGCGTGCGCCCGGCGCGTCGTGCAGCTTCGTCGAGTCGTGGCGGAACTTCCGTGTCGTCTGTGATGAGCGCGAGTCGTTCACAGCGCGCGGCGAGTTCGACTGCGGCGTCGAACTTACCGGGCTCGATGGGTACGGCGTAGGTAATGTCCGTGAAGCCGCGCTCGGCGAACCAGCGCGCCTCGGCGAGCGTGGAAACGGTCAACGCGCCTGAAAAACCTTCGGTCTGAAGACGCGCGATCTCGGCGCACTTGTGTGTCTTCACGTGAGGGCGCAAGTGCACCCCTTGGCGGCGTGCGAGCGAGGCGATACGCTCGGCGTTGCATCTGACGCGCGCGGGATCAAGCAGGAGCGAGGGCGTTGGTAGATCGTGCAAGTTCATGTTGTCTGCTTTCCAGCACGTGCAATCTCTTCCGCCAAGCTGAGCACTTTCGGCGCATCCTCCGGCAAGAGGAAGCCGCCTGCCTCGACGCTCATCTCCGAGATGGTCGCGACGAGGGACTGACCATGCGTCGCGAGCATCATCACACAAATCTCTGCGAACTCTTCGACCTCTTTGGCGGAAAGCGATGCTGCTTCCGCAGGTACGGCATCCGTTCTTCCCACGTTTAGGCTTTTGCCCGCCCGCCGAGTTGGTGCGATGATTCCGTATTGCCTGAGCACGCCGTAGGCTTCGCGTTGTGCGACGCGAGCGACTTTTGGCAGTCCCCTGTTTTCCAGCCACTCGCGAGTGCGCTCGTGCTCGCGCGCCGCTGCAACCGAAGCGGCGGCACACACTGCGGGTTCAAGTTTGCTGAGAATGGCGTTGAGCGTTTCGTCAACGGAGGGAGCGCGTGATGTTTCATCGCCTGATTCCCTGCTCCTCACGCAGTCTTGTCGTTCGCTCTTCGCCGCAGGTGCAGAATATTCGCTAGCCCCGCGTTTGTCCGCGCCGTTTTTTGGCGCGAGCGGATCAATATCTGGTTCTAGAGTTTCTTGATCAGCGAAGCTGTCTTTAAAGGGTGGCTCAACGGCTGAGCCACGGGTCTCGCTGTTTGAGCCACGAGGGAAGGTTAAAATTTTTTTACCCGCCGCTTCGCCGCGCGCGCCTATGGAGCTGGAAGCGCGGTTGAGGAAGATGCGTATGCCAGCGCCGTTTTTGGCGGCGGCGTAGCCGATAATGCCCTGCTCGTGCATCCACGCGAGGGCTTTGTGCGCCGTCGCCGACGCCACGCCCAAGACTTCGTAAAGCACTTTGGAGGCTTTAACCGTTCGCCCGTCGTTGCTCTCCTTCGGCGCAAAGTACAGGAGCCCCTGCCTTTCCCAAAACTCTGCGGGAGCCGAGACCAGACGCAGGTAGATTTTACTCATGAGCGGCGTGACTCGATCCGCCTCTGCCGAAGTGACTGCCGCAATGGCGTCGCAGTCGAGCTGGTGAAAGTTCTTGCGATATTCGTTCGGGTTGAGCGTTGTGCGCCGGACGAATCGAGGAGTTGCTAAAGCATTTGCCGACATCTTCCAAACTCGCTTTCCAAAATCTGCTTGACAGCAGCCTGGCGGAGTGTAAACTGCACTTGCTTTATTTCTCTCTGAGAAACAAAGCTCCGCCCACTCGCCATCAAGCGAGTTTTATGGATAGCCTGGAGCGTTTCGGTCGCCAAACTTACGCGCTTCAGGCTATTTGCATTCGGACGCGACTCACACGCCCGCTAAAGATTTCGCCGACACCTAATCACAAAGTTCAAAAGTTGTAAATCCTGTGGTCGGACTTTCGACTACAGCGGTATAACCTCATGCCCCAGCCCCCGAACCTTGTTCCGCAGGGGTCGTACATTGTTCCGCGGGGGTCGAACGT
>JAVXVR010000059.1:0-5384 GCA_032230165.1 Acidobacteriota bacterium
CACGTCCAGGCTCGGACGATCATTGACGGTCTCGATGAGATCGCCGACGCGCATGTCGGCGCGCGCGGCGACGCTGTCGGGGTGGACGGCGACGACCATCAAGCCTTTTCGTGTTGCTGTCACGCCATCGGTGACACGCGTCATGACGAAAGCCGCCGTCTCGACGCCGAACGGCAGGAGCGGCTTGACGGCGAAAGACGGGAGCGACATGCTCGCGGCTCTCAGACGCGCCTGCGCCTCTGTGAGCATCTTCTCTGATTTGGCAACGTTGAATGTCGTCTGCCTGAACCTCTCCTCTGTGACGCGCAGCTTCTCGCGCAAGGCTGCCATCTGCGCCGCGACGCTCGCATCTGTAGTGCTGAGGACGCCGTTCGTTTGCCGGGTTGCCAGCACATTTATTTGCAAGCGCTCAAGTTCGTTCTGAAGTCGAAGCACGTCGGCTGACATGCGTCGCGCGTCAGCCTGAGCGCGTCCCAGCTCGGATTGCGCCGCGTAAACTTCAGCCTGTGCCGTCTCAGCCGCAGGGTTCTGCGCCTCGCTGAGCATGACGCGCAGGTTCAGCATGTTGCCCGCGCGCAGCACCGTGAACTGCGCGGGCGCGTTGCTGCCTAGCTCCTTCAGCTTCCACGTCATGTCTTCGACATCGCGCACGTCCGCGTCGCCAACGCGCGAAATTACGTCGCCGGAACGTAAGCCCGCTTGCGCGGCGGGCGTGCCGGGCGCAACCGAAGTCAGCAGGACGCCGTGTTGCCGCCTGACTAGCGTCGAAGCCTGCTCGCGCGACCAGCCGCGCTGGACGAAAAATTCCGGCGGCATCGCCGCCACCGCATCGCCGCGCGCGCCGAGCCACGGCTGCGGCACGCTCGCACGTCGCGCCTTCACGCGCGCCGCCGCTCCGCGCACGCTATCCGCCGAGAGGAGTCGCGTCACGCCCTGCTCTGTTTGCTCGACGATGCCGACGAGCGCGCCCGCCTCTGTCAGAGCCACGCCGCCCGACCATTCGGGCGAGACGTTCTCAGCCTCGACGCGAAACATCATCGGCTTACCGGAAGGCGCGCGTTTCCCTTCGCGGAGTATGCCGTCGAACTCGCGGAGGTTCATGTAGAGCGTGCCCTCGTCGCCGACCACCATGCTCTCGTTAGGTCGCGGCGTAGTCGCGCGCGCAGGCGCAGGTGCTTCCGCCGGGAGCGGAGCCCACACGCAGATGCGTAGTCCGGCGGATAATGTCTGCGCGTTCTCTTTCGACGCGGGCAGCAGCGATTGGCTCGACTCAAGCAAAGTTAGCCCGGTACTCCCGTCTGAGCCGACAAACTTGGCATCGAACTGCGACCCGTCGGCGCGCACGAAGGTCAACGTAGAGTCACCGCCGCTCGTCCTCGGTTTGAATTCAGGAAACTGCGTCGCGAAGTTGAGCACGTCCGCCTCGACCTGCGGCAGGCGCGCGACGACCGAGCGACCATCGGGCAAGACGTACCCGGCGACGATGTTCGTGCGGACGAAATTCTCGTCGAAGGTCGCGGCGATGGGAGCGTCGGGCGGCGTGACCATGGCGCGCAGCTTCCAGCCGCTCACGCGATGCACGACGGCGACGACGGGCGGCGCGGCTTCACGCGCCTCGACAGCCGCGCTCGCGGCTTTCGCACGCGCGGGCTGAATCTGCGGCGATGACGGCGTGGTGGTGGTGACAGCCGTCGCGGGTCGCCTTGTCCGCTGCGCCTTCGCGCCCACGCAGACCGCTGTGAGCACGAGCGGCGCGAGCAGAAGACGGCGTGAACATGACGCCTCGCGAAGAGTCTCGCCGAAAGCCAGCTTGAAATGTTTGAGCGAACGAATCACTATTACCACACACCCTGTGAGTAAGAGACATTCGTCGTGCGCGTGCGCTGCGACGGCAGAGAGCGCGCGCCGAAGGTGACGGGCGCGACCGAGACGATGCGCGAAGCCCCTTGCGCGTCCTTGAACAAAGCTTCGAGCGGTCGATCCGGCGTCACGGGCAGAGCGATGGGCGAGCCGACGTATATCTTCTGCGGCTGGACGCTCAGATTATTGACGCCGAGCGGCGTCTCTTCAAGCTGGCTGGCGGCGAGCTGATGCACAGCCTCATTCGGCAGGACGAACCTCCCACGACGTGGCGGGTTCTGCGACCGGGACGTTGAGCGAGAATCGTTGCTGACGCTATTGCTTTGTTCAACCACAGGATTTGTTGTCTCGTCCGCGCTAGTCGCGGTCGCCGCCGTTTGAGGCGTTTGCGGCGAAGTCATTCCAGCCATCGTGTTCGCAGTTGCGCTCTCCGTCTGCGACGGCGGAGCTTGCACCCGCGCCTGCCGGAATTGGACGAACATGCCGAGCGCGAGCACGGCGCATCCCGCGACGGCGAGCCACGCCGCGCCCGGCACGAAGCTGCGCCGCACGAAGCCCGCGTCACGCGTGCCTTCGGCTCTCGCGATGCGCGCGCGCAGACGGAACTCGAAGTCCGGCGGCGCGTCAACTCTTTCGAGACCGCCGACCAGTCGGCGCAACGATTCGTGCCCGGCGCGAAACTCGCGGCACGAGCCGCACGCTGCGACGTGAGCCGAAGCCTCCGCGCCCAGCCGCATCGTGCGCTCAGACTCCTCGATCTCGTTTCTGAAATGCTTACAACTCATCTTTCCCCTCGCAAACTCCTCTTACAAATATTGCTCCAACTTGCCGCGCAAGAAAGCCCGCCCGCGGCTGATGCGCGACTTCACCGTGCCCTCGCTCATCGCGAGGATGCCCGCGATCTCCTCGTAGCTGCGCTCCTCCACGTCTCTCAGTACCAAAGGCACGCGGTACTTCTCCGGCAGCGTCGAGATGGCACGCGCCACCGCCATCCGCCGCTCATCTGCGACCATCGTCACGTCCGCCAGCGGCGCGGCGTCCGGCGGGTCAAGCTCGGTCGCCTCTTCGAACCTGTCGCGCGACTGGAAGAAGCCCGTCAGCGAGACCAGCCTGTGCCGTTTGCGCTTGCGCAGCTCGCTGATGGCGAGGTTCGTCGCGATACGGTAGATGTAGGTCGAGAAGGCGTAAGTCGCCTGATACCTGTCCGCCGCGCGATAGACGCGCAGGAAAGTCTCCTGCGCCAGATCGACCGCCGACTCGTAGTCGTTCGTCAGCCGATAGACGTAGTTCGTGATCGGGTTGCGGTAGCGCCTGACCAACTCGGCGAACGCCGCCTCATCGCCGACGCGCGCCGACTCGAGCAGACTATGATCAGAGAGCGGCTCTGCCACACACACTTCGAGCCGAGCCGCCGCAGTCGCAGCCGCGGGCGCAAGCGCGAGTTCGTCGATTGATGTCAGCGCACTCATGCAGGACAGGCGGGCTCGCCTCCGAACTGGTCGCGGGCGCTCAAAAAGCTTGGGAGCCGCCGCGCGCGCGGGCGAACCTGACGACGGGATTATACACTTTCCCGCCATTTCGCCCGCAGACATTACACGCCCCCGCGCCGGGGCGGTTCCCTAAAGTTCTCATCCCGCCGAGAGGGGGCGTGTGCCCCGCGCAAACCAGTGAGATAACGCCAGCCGCGCCTCTGCTATAATGCCCGCGAAGAGATCAGCCGCGCTCGACGAAGGACAGTTGTCAAATCGCGCATTCCCGTCTTTGCCCTTTAACAGATGCGGGTCTTATGCCTAAGGAAATCAAAACACACAAAACCGTTCTCGAAGCCATCGGCAAGGCTGACATTATCTCGGAGCTCGTCGAGCGCGAGAACGGGCACTTCAAGTACGAGCTAGACCTCGAAGTGATCGCCTACGGGCGCAACTACAACGGCAAGAAGGTGGGTCCTTACGTCCGTCTCTTCGAGTTTGCGCCCGGCGAAGAGATCATCCGGCAGGGCGACTGGGGTGGGAACACTTTCTACGTCACCGTCGAGGGCAAACTCGACGTTCTGGTCGCCGACGCGACGGGACAGACGAAGAAGGTCAACGAGCTGCCCGCGGGCGTGAGCTTCGGCGAGATGTCTGTCCTTGCAGGCGTTCCGCGCAATGCGACCGTGCGCGTCCCCGAAGACCGCGCCGCCACCGTCCTCGAAATCACGCGCCCCGCCCTGCGGCTGCTTCGCAAACTCCCGAAGTTCGGGCACGCGCTCGACGTGACCTACCGCCACCACGGGCTCGCGCGCACGCTCCTCGACGTGCAGCACGCAACCGAAGATGCTTTCGACGAACAGCTTCTCGCACAACTCGGCGACGCGGCGCGCTTCGCCGTCTATGGCAAGAATCACGTGCTGCATCAAGAGGGCGACGCGGTTGATCGCGTCGTCTTCATACGCAACGGCTGGGTGCGCCGCGTGCGCGGCTTGCGCGCGAGCCCCGCCGCCACAGACATCGCTCACGCGCTCGACGCCGACGCGCGCGCTGATTTTCTCGGCGCGGGCAACTGCCTCGGTCTCGAAGGCGTCGCTGGCGAAGCGCGCTGGAAGTACACCGCGACCGTGATGGCGCGCACCGAAGCGCTCGAAATCTCGATCACGCATCTGCGCGCCAACCCGCGTCTGCGCGAGGCGGTCGTTAGTCGCTTCTCCGCTTTCTCGCTCGCCGACGACGACGTTGCGCTCGACGCGCCGCAGACGCTGCCCGCGCTCGTCGCCGCCGAAAAAGAGATCACGACCGGCATCATTGACGGGACGAACCTGCTCGTGATGGACATGGACTTGTGCATACGCTGCGGCAATTGCTCGCTCGCCTGCCACAAGGTTCACGGCAAGTCGCGTCTGCTCCGGCGCGGCATCCACGTCGAGCGCCCCGCGACAATCGGCGGCACGTCGAGCGAACACGTCCTCGCGCCGTCAGTCTGTCTCCACTGCCAAGACCCGGAATGTTTGACCGGCTGCCCCACCGGCGCCATCGGGCGACTCGCTGACGGGCAGATCGACATCGACCCGAAGACCTGCATCGGTTGCGGCGACTGCGCCGTGCAATGCCCCTACAGCGCCATCTCGATGGTTCCGCGCAAGTCGCCCGGCGCAGAGGTTAAGACTCGCCGCGCGCGCCTGCGCGGGTGGCTAAGTCTCGCGCCGCCGCAACTGCCCGAAGCTGTGACCGACACCGAGAACCTGCTCGCCGTCAAATGCAACCTCTGCGACAACACGTCGCTCAACCCGCCGGGCGCGCACAGGCAAGCCTACTCGTGTCAGGAGAATTGTCCGACGGGCGCGCTCGTGCGCGTCAATCCGCGCGAGTATTTTACGGAAGTCTCAAACCGCATAGGGCTCGTCTTTCAAGATCAGACGCACGCCATCGGTCGCAACATCCACAAGCGCGACACGCTCGCGCGACTCTGGCATTCGGTCGGCATCGTCGCGACTGCCGCGCTCATTGCCGCGACCGTGTGGCTGCTCATGCGCTTCGGGCTCGACGGTC
>JAVXVR010000063.1:0-4491 GCA_032230165.1 Acidobacteriota bacterium
ACGACGCGCCGCGCGCTCGTGCGCGTGTTGCACGACTCGGCTGTGAACGCGGGCGGCAAATCGCCCGCAGAGGCTTGGCGCAGGCGTCTCGAGCTTGAACCCGAACAGCTTTACCCGGTGATGAACTCGCTGCACACGCACGAGCTGGCAAGCTTCAACGCGACCTTCATGGAGATTAGCACGAACACGGTCTGGCGCGACTACCTGAAGGCGAGCTACCGTCTGCAAGTCGCCGCCGAGCCGCGCGCGCTCGTCGTCGCCGAAACTTTACTTGAGACCTTGAAGCGCGCGCCGCAGACGATGGCGCGTCACTATCGCCGCGCCTCCGCCCTCGGCTTGCGCGAGCTGCTCTCCCGCTTCGACGCGCAGCGCGTCCCCGCCTCGCTTCTCCATTACGACCGCTTCAGCCGCACCTACCGGGGCATGGAGACCGAAGAGATCGCCGCCGGACTCGACGCCGAGACCGATCTCGTCCGCGTGCCGCAGATCGTCCACGCCGCGAGCTGTGAATCGTTCCACGCGCCGATCCGTCAGGTCTGCGACGAGGAACGATGCGCTGTCGCACACGGCTTCGACGCGACGCCTTACACGGATGCCAACGAGATCGTCTGGCTTGCCGCAGAGATCGACGCCAAGATGGAGTTGGGTCGCGCGCTCACGGAAGTGTGGTGCGACCGTCTGGCGCAGGTCGCAAACGCCTGTGGTTTCCGTCGCGTGCGCCTGTGGCTCGTCTCGCCGGAAGGGTTCACGCCAGACGCCTGCGAGCTATTGAACGAGCGGGATGCGTTCGCGTCGAGTCGCCAGCAGTTGGAGATGTTGACGGCGCGCCTCAGCCCCGAAGGACTCACGGCAGAGGGCGCAACCGCAGAGCCGCCCGACGAGTTTGAGATGGTGATCCCGATGGGCGGCGACACAGAGCTGATCGCCGCGCACACAGTCGAGCACATCGCGCGCCGTCTAAACTTCCAGCCCGAAGCCATCAACCAGATCAAAACGGCGCTCGTCGAAGCGTGCATCAACGCGGCGGAGCATTCTTTGAGTCCGGATCGAAAAATTTATCAGCGTTTCCGCGTCGAAAGTGATAAATTAGTCGTCACAGTTTCGAGCCGGGGCGTGCGGATGCCGACCGTCGCGCAGGGTCAAAGCTCCAACGGGAGCGAGCCGAACGGCGAGAGCGCGGGCAGACGCGGCTGGGGCTTGAAACTGATCCGCACGCTGATGGACGAAGTCGAGTTCGAGCGAGTTGACGACGGCACGCGCCTGCGGATGACGAAGTTTCTCCCCCACTAGAAGGTCGCCCGAAGATGACAGATAGGATCGCCGATCAGCCGGTGCGCTCCGAGCGCGTCGGCGATGTCGCAGTGGTCTACGCCAGCGACTACCTCAACAAGCTGAGCGGCGAGCGCGTCGAGCGCGAGTGCCGCCGACGGCTCGAAGAGGGTTGCCGCGCGCTCGTCGTCGATTTTTGTCAGACAGGTATGGTCAACAGCATCGGTGTCTCGATCCTGCTCGGGGTTATAGATGCCGCCGAGCGTTGCGGTGCGCCGCTCGTCTTCTCCGGCGTCAAAGCCCAAGCCGCGCAAATCTTCGACCTGCTCGGTCTCACGCGCCACGTGAAGCTCGCCCGCGACGAACAGAGTGCGCTCGAACTGATCGCTCATTCAAACGCGGTCGGCTTCGCGACGAACAAAGTGAAGTAGCCTATGCCTTCCGCCGAAACCGCCAAGCTGCTCCATGCCTTCTCAGCCCTCGCCGACCTCGGCGAAGAGATCGCCGCCACACGCGACTTCGAGCAGATGGTGCGCTCCACGCTGCACGTCGTCCTCGGCGCGCTCGGCATACGTCGCGGCGCGGTCGCGGAGTTTGACGAGACAGTTGGCTCGCTCAAATTCGTCGCCGTGTGGGGCATGGGCGAGGATGCGCCGGAAACACTTCTCTTCGACCCGCGCCTTATAGACGAAGCCCTGCGCGATTACTCGGAGCCTTCGAGTTTTTTCGAGCGACAACTAAAGACGACTTTCCACGTCGAGCTTGAGCGCTGGCGCATCACGCTCACCGTCCCGCTCGTCGTGCACGCTGCGTTCGTCGGCGTCATTCTGCTTGGCGGCAAAGCGACCGACGATGAGTTTACGCCGGAGGAAGGGGAAGTAGTGCGCACGATGGCGCGGCATATCGGCGTCGGCATCTACAACCACCGACTGCTGCGCGAGGTCGAACGCAAAGCCGTCGAGAATCGCAAGCTCTACGAGGATTTGCGCTCGGTCTATCGCAACACCGTGCGCGCCTTCGCCGCCGCTATCGACTGCAAGGACAAGTACACGCAGGGACATTCGGAGCGCGTCGGCAAGTACAGCGAGATCATCGCGCGCGAGATGGGCTGGTCGGACGAGGAAGTTGAGGAGATCGCCATCGGCGGTTACCTGCACGACGTGGGGAAACTCGTCGTCGAGCGCGACATCATCAACGCGCCCTACCGGATAGACGCCAAGCAGTCGTCCGAGCTGAACCGACACCCGGCTGCCGGGTTTGAAATCCTCTCGCCGCTCCACGTAACGGACGCGCTCATCCCGGTGGTCGCGAAGTATCATCACGAACGCATAGACGGGCGCGGCTACCCCGAAGGCTTGACGGGCGAGCAGATACCCTTGAGCGCCAAGATCGTGGCGGTCGCCGACTCGTTCGATGCGATGACGACCGACCGCACCTATAAGCGTCGAAAAGAGTTTCACGAAGTCGTCGAAGACCTTCGCAAAAACACGGGCAGGCAGTTCGCGCCCGAAGTGGTCGCCGCGCTCCTGCGCGCGATCCTCAAAGAGCTTGACGGCGTGGCGACTGAGCGAAGGTTCGCGCGGCTTCTCGGCAAAGACTATCTTAGACACGAGCATTGCCGACCGCTCCTCGTCGGGCTGCTCGACGAACTCACGGGGGATGAGAAGGCGACGGCGCGCACGGTCTGAGTTTCTCGACATCGAAGTTAAAAACTTACGCCGGAGTCGTTCGCAGACTCCGGCGTAAGTTTTTTCGCGCACAACTTTGAGCGTTTAGGTTGGCTGCGGTCCTGTGCAGCCCGGCGCGTAGAGCGCTTCCTTCTTCAAGCTGATGATAGGGTACTCGGCGGCTTGTGCGTTAAGCGCTGTCCATTCCTGATACTCTTCAGGCACGGTCGGCTCTGAGAAGATCGCCTCGACGGGGCATTCGGGCACACAGGCGTCGCAGTCAATGCAGGTCTCCGGGTTGATGTAGAGACGGTCGGGCAGCTCGTGGAACGCCTCAACCGGGCAGACCGCTGCACAGTCTGTGTACTTGCAGTCAACGCAGAGTTCAACAACAACGTAAGTCATCTTTCGTCTCAACCTCTGAAAAGAACTTTAACTCATAACTCAAATTTGATCAGCGCGGCTGAATCCGCAGCGTGTAGCTACAAATCTCGATCTTGGCGTCGGGCGCGACCTCGACCGCCTCTTCGCGCGGCAATTCTTTTCCGCCGACGAGCGTCGGGTTGCGCCCCTTTGAGGTGAGCCAGTATTTGCCGCCCTCGTCGCGCGCAAGCGTGGCATGAACGCGGCTCACCTCGGCGTCGCCCTTGATGGGCAGATCGACCGCGACCGACTTCGAGCCGCGCCCGATGGTGATCTCCTGCTTCGAGACGGGCACGACCGTCTGCCGCACGCCGCCGCGCCAGATTTCGACCGAGTAGAGCGATTCGGGTCGGGCGCGCACGCGCGTCACGTCCGACTCGCCGTCGTCGTCTTCGACACTGCCGCCGCCCGCGTCGCCCATCAGCGCGAGATCGGGCGTCGTCGCCGCGCCGACTTCCGGTCGCGCCGTGACCATCGTGTGCCCGCTCTCGGTGGCGTCCCAGACGGGCTGGACGCGGAACTCACCCTTGTTGAGCGTGCCGTCCACGCGCAACTCCACGGCGAACTGCTTCGTGGCGAGCTGCGTCGAGCCGCTGATCTCACGCGCTCGGTCGGAGAGCACGTGGAAGAGCCCCTGTTCGAGACCGCGCCGCTTCTCGCCCTGCCAGTCCTTGTCGTCGTCGCTTGAGAGATAGACGATGTATTCGGGCGGGATGTAGGTTGGTCCGCCGGGCGGCGTGAACATCTCGCGCTGCATGACGCTTTCGATCTCCCGCGCGACCTTGACGAGAAACTCCTCCCAGACGCGGCGCGGTCGCGACTGCTCATCAACGCTGGCGAGCGGGTCTTCGTCAATCTCGCCGTCAATCCATCTTCGGATAGACTCTAAAATACTCACCTTTGTATCTCACCTCACTTTTAACGACAGCTTAGCGCAATTTCGTCCCGTCAAGCCAACCGCGATCCACACCCTCGCCATCCGCTTGCGGTGTGCCGCGTTGAATTACATCCACCTCGACCCAGTTGCCGTTGACCTGCCGGATACGCACGCGCGAGCCGATCTCGACCACGCCAATCTTATCGAACCTCGTGCCCGCGCCTTCGCGTAAATTGACGTCCGTCGTCGTCATCA
>JAVXVR010000173.1:0-4420 GCA_032230165.1 Acidobacteriota bacterium
TGTCGGGCGTGGCGAGGAGCGGATACTCCTCTTCGAGCTGTTGCAGGCGCGACATGAGCGCGTCGTAGTCTGCGTCGGAGATTTCCGGGTTGTCATAGACGTAGTACAGCTCCTCGTGGTGGCGCAGTTCCTCGCGCAGCTCCGCGATCTCCGTCGCCGCATCCTTGCCCTTTGTCTTAGTTGAAGTCTTCGCCATGACCTTCGGACGAACTCACACGACCTCACTTGTTGATCTGCGTGAAACTTTCGATCGTCTTGAACTCGCGCTTGTCGTCGCGCGCCATCTGCGCGAGATTGTGGATGACGCGACCGAAGTATTTGACGCCCTGCACGAAATCTTCGAGGCGTATGTTCTCGTCGGGCGCGTGCGGGTTCGAGCCCGCGTAGGAGATGCCGAAGGAGACGACCGGGGTGGGCGGCGACTGCACGCCGCAGACCGCGCCCACGGGTCCGCTCGCAGGGTCGAGCGGATAGATGACCGGCTCGATGCCGTAAACTTCCGCCGCCGCCTCGACCGCCGCGCGCGCGACCGTCGAACTCTGCGCCGCTTTCGCGTAGGGCGCGGACGCGATCTCGATGATCTCTATGTCCTGAAAGCCGCGCGTGTCGAGGTGCGCGCGGAGCAGTTCGACGACGAGCGCGGGCGAGAGATCGGGCACGAGGCGAAAGTCTAAACGCGCGCGCGCCATGCCGGGTAGCACGGTCTTTGCGCCCGCTTCCGTGTGTCCCGTGTTGATGCCGCAGATCGTACAGGTCGGCGCGAAGATCAACTCCTTCGTCAAATGCTTCCCCGTTAACCCGCGCACCCAACTGCCGATCTTGAACTCGCGCCGCAAGCCCGCCTCGTCGATCTCGATTGACTTGAGCGCCTTCACGTCTTCATCAGAGACGGGCGCGATGTGCGACGAGAATCCGTCAACCGTGATCACGCCTTTGGGCGAGGCGATGGTCGCGAGCGCCTGCACGAGACGCCACGCGGGGTTCGGCACGATGCCGCCCCACTTCGAGTGCAAGTCTGTGCGCGCGCCGTAGGCACGGAGTTCCAGAAACGCGATGCCCTTGAAGCCGAGGCTCACGACCAGACGCTCCTTCGTATCCTTATAGCCGTCGTCCCACACGCAGCCGTCGGCGCGCAGCATCTCCGCATTCTCTTCCGTGAAGCGGTAGAGGCTCGGACTGCCCAAGCCGTCCTCGCCCTCGACGATGAAGCGCAGACAGATCGGGAGCTTGCCGAAAGTTTTCTGATAAGCCTCGACCGCCGCAAGCCGCGCTACGAGATCGCCCTTGCTGTTCGACGCCCCACGCGCGTAGAGCTTCCCGTCGCGTATCTCGGACGCGAACGGACCGGAAGTCCACTCCGAGAGTTGACCGACGGGCTGCACGTCGTAGTGTCCATAGACGATGAAGCAGTGCGTGCCCGCGCCGAACTCGCCATAGACTACGGGGTAGCCCGCGCCGATCTTAAACGTGCGCGTGCCCGCACCGACCCTCTGCATCAACTGCTCGACCCTCTCGGCAACCGCGCGCATCCCCGTCCCGCGCGCCGCCACCGAAGGCATACGGCACAGCGCCTGCAAACGCTCGACGAAAGCGTTCGTGTGTCGCTCAACATAGCGGTCGAAGCGTGTGAACGGCATAACAGTTGACGGTTGACAGGTTCAAACCAATTATTTAAGGGATTATCTACTTGACGCTTCTTGCGTCAAGTAGATAATCCCCTAATTTTTAGTCCTACTATTTTGACAACCCTACTTCTGCTCTTCGTCGCATCGCTCAGACCAATTGTGTTAACTGCTCTTGTAGAAAAATCTTGACGCGCCCGAACTCTTTCTCCACTTCCGCCCGGCGCTGCGCCGCGCCGCTCAACTGACCTTCGCGTCCCATGCGCTCCAACTCCCGCAGCGGCGCAACCACTGCAACCATCCCGCAATTCGCGCTGACGCCGGAGCAGTTGTGCGCGATCAAACCCACTTCGCCCGCGTCACCCAGGGTGATGGCGGCATCCAGCTTTCTCAGGCTGCCCTCCATCTGCTCCAGGTAGATATCGAGTATCTCTTGCACTTCCTCCGGCTCTTCGCCCATCGCCAGATAAAGTCGCTCCATATCAACGGGCGGCGTCTCATCCTTTTCCAATTTTCTCAACGTGCTGGCTTCTTCCGTTAACGCGGAAGAAACTGTCAACCAGTTCGCCAACACCTTTTCAAGCTCTTCGAGCTTTACCGGTTTCGAGAGGTAGTCGTCCATCCCGGCGGCTAAACATTTCGCCCTCTCGCCTGCGAGAGCGTGTGCCGTCATCGCAATGATCGGGATGCGCCGCCCATCCGTCTCGCTGGCGCGAATCGCGGCGGTCGCTTCGTAGCCATCCATCAAAGGCATCTGACAGTCCATGAAGATGAGGTCGTAGGCGGTTGTTTCCAGAGCTTCCAAAGCTTCGCGCCCGTTGGCGACAGTCGCGGCGGCGTAGCCGAGTTTGCCGAGTTGTCGCATCGCTACTTTCTGGTTCACGACGTTATCTTCGGCAACTAGAATGCGTTTGTCGGACATAGTTTTTGCCTCGCTGAGAGAGTGCTTAGTAATCAACATGGCAGCATCCGCCGCGGATAGTTTGACCTCATCCGCCGGGGCGGACATGAGACCCATGACGCTCGTCAAACAATCGAAGAGTTGAGTCTGGCGCACGGGTTTAGCCAGGTAAGCCGCGACGCCCGCCTCACGCGCCTGCTCCCCATGCCCGCGCTCGCCGTAAGATGTCAGCATCATCAAGCGCACGGAGGCGATGCTCTCATCTGCTTCGATCTGACGCGCCACGTCAAAGCCGTCCATCTCCGGCATCATCAAATCGAGAATCGCCAGATCAAATGGCTCGCGCCGCCCCACCGCCGCGCGCAGCAACTCTAAGGCGCGTCGCCCCGACTCAGCCTCGACGGGAATCATGCCCCACGACACGGTCTGATGAACGAGAATCTTGCGATTCGTCGCGTTGTCGTCAACGATCAACACGCGCTTGCCATCGAGCTTACCTTTGACCGGCGCGCAGACCGCAGTTGCGGCGGACTGTTTTTCTAAGATAGCCGTGAACCAGAAGGTGGAGCCCGCGCCCGGCGTGCTCTGGACGCCGATCTCGCCGCCCATTAACTCGACGAGTTGCTTCGAGATGGCTAAACCCAGACCCGTCCCGCCGTACTTGCGCGTCGTCGAGCCGTCGGCTTGCACGAAGGGTTGGAAGAGTTTGCGTTGCGCCTCCGCGCTGATGCCGATGCCGGTGTCGGTGATGCAGAAGCGCAACTTCGCGTGGGTGTCGGTGTCGCCCTCCTTCGTCACGCCCACGACGACTTCGCCCTCCTCTGTGAACTTCACCGCATTGCCGATGAGATTGGTCAAGACCTGCCGCAAACGACCCACGTCGCCGCGCAGAGCGACCGGCACATCGCTCTCGATTAAAGAGGCGAGTTCGATGCCTTTGGCTTGCGCGCGTTCGGCGAGGAGTTCGACGGAACCCTCGACGGCTGGCAGCAAAGCGAAGTCTAGCTTCTCGAAATGGAGCATGCCCGCCTCGATCTTGGAGAAGTCGAGAATGTCGTTGATGACGGTCATCAGCGAACCGGCGCTTGAGTTGATGGTTTCGGTGAAGTCTCGCTGCTCGGCGGTCAATTCTGTGTCGAGGAGCAAGCCGGTCATGCCGATGACGCCGTTCATCGGGGTGCGAATCTCATGCGACATATTGGCTAAGAATTCTGACTTGAGTCGCGTTGATTCCAGCGCCGCGTCCCGTGCCCCGGTGAGGTCAAGCTCCAGTTGCTTGCGCTCGGTGATGTCCGTGTGCGAGCCGGACATGCGATAGGGCTTTGCGTTCGCGTCGCGCAGGATGGCGGCGCGCGCCAGAATCCAACGGTAGGTTCCGTCTTTGTGCCGCAAGCGGTGCTCTAATGCGTATTGAGATGTACGGCCATCAGAGTAAGCTTCAATAGTAGCAAAGGCGTGTGCTCGATCATCCGGGTGTAGCGCGGACTCCCACGACTCGAAAAGGTTCTCTACTTGGTGGTCTTCATAACCGAGCATGCTTTTCCAGCGAGGCGAAAAGTAGACCTCGTTGGTTTCCATGTTCCAATCCCACAGCCCGTCGTTAGAGCCTTCCACCGCCAGTTCATATCGCTCCTCGCTCTCCCTCAACGACTCCTCAGCGCGCTTCTGCTCGGTGATGTCCTGATCGGTGCCCGTGACCTTCACCATTTGACCATGGTCGTCATAAATAACCCTTCCATTAGCGCGGAAGACCCGCGCCGTCCCGTCAGCCTGAATGATGCGATAGTCATAGGCGAAGTCCTTTTTTGATTGCTGGGACTTTTCATTAATGCTTTTAATGAGAGGGCGGTCGTCCGGATGCACCATCGCTAGACATTCTTCAAAAGATAATCCGAAC
>JAVXVR010000181.1:0-15142 GCA_032230165.1 Acidobacteriota bacterium
CGCCTCGCGCGGCGACAACGGCGCGATCAGTTTTCGCGACTGGCGCACCGTCGGTCTCGAAGAGTACGGCTATGCCGCGCCCGATCCCTTGAACCCGAATCTGATCTACGGCGGCAAGCTCTCGCGCATCGACAAGACGACGGGGCAGGAGCAACAGATCGCGCCCGAAGCCGTCCGCAGCGGCAAGTATCGCTTCCTGCGCACCGCGCCCGTCATCTTCTCGCCCGTTGACCCGCACGCGCTGTACTACGCGGGGACCGTGCTGTTTAAGACGACCGACGGCGGCATGAGTTGGAGCATCATCAGTCCCGATCTGTCGCGCGAGAAAACGGAAGTGCCCGAATCAATCGGCGTCTATCGCACGCCCGATCTCGCCCAGATGGCGCGGCGCGGCGTCATCTACACGGTCGCGCCCTCTTACAAAGACGCAAACACGATCTGGGCGGGCACGGACGACGGGCTGATCCACGTGACGCGCGACGGCGGAAAGTCGTGGCAGAACGTGACGCCGCCCGCGTTAACCGCTTGGAGCAAGGTCTCGATCATAGACGCCGGACGCTTCGACGCAGGGACAGCTTACGCCGCCATCAATCGCTTCCGTCTCGACGATCTGCGCCCGCACATCTACCGCACGCACGACGGCGGCAAGACCTGGAAGGAGATCGTCAAAGGTCTCCCGAACGATCCCGTCAACGTCGTGCGCGAAGACCCGCAGCGCAAAGGTCTCTTGTTCGCGGGCACGGAGCGCGCCGTCTATGTCTCGTTTAACGACGGCGACGAGTGGCAACCCTTGCGGCTCAACATGCCCGCGTCATCCGTTCGCGATCTCGTCGTCCACGATGACGACGTGGTCGTCGGCACGCATGGTCGTAGTTTTTGGATTCTCGACGACATCACGCCGCTCCGACAGATCGACGCCGAGGTCGCAGCCTCTCAAACGTTTCTCTTCCAGCCCGAAACGACGTACCGCTACCAGCGCAACGTCAACACAGACACGCCGCTCCCGCCCGAAGAGCCTGTGGGGAAGAACCCGCCCGACGGCGCGATCATTGATTACTACTTGAAGCGAGAGAGTGGTGCGGTCACGCTAGAGATTTACGATCAGTCGAATCAACTCGTGCGCCGCTTCTCAAGCGAGGACAAGCCCGAAGCGATCAACGAGAAGGACTACAACGTACCCACGTACTGGTTTCGCCCGCCGCAAATTCTCTCGAAGCAGGCGGGGATGCAGCGCTTCGTCTGGGACTTGCGCTACCCGCCGCCCAAGGCGCAGCGCTACGACTACCCGATCTCGGCAAACTACCGCGACACGCCGCGCACGCCGCTCGGTGTCGCCGTCGCGCCCGGACTCTACACACTGAAACTGACCGCCGGGGGTCGCACGCTCACGCGCACGCTCAACCTGAAGATCGATCCGCGCGTTAAGACCGCGCCCGCAGGACTGCGCCAGCAGTTCGAGCTATCGCTACAGGCTTACGAAGGGATGAACAAATCCTTCGACGCGCTCGCCGACGTGAAAAAACTGCGCGCGCGGATCAAGGAAGTGCAAGAGCGCGCCGGAGCGGGCGCGACCGCCGACGCGCTCGCCGCGCTCGATCAAAAGCTGGCGACAATCGGCGAGGGCGGTGGTGGTGGCGGTCGCGGGACGGGCGGCGCGAGCCGTGGCGAGACGAACCTCGCGCAGATCAACTCGTCGTTTGAATCGCTGCTCGATCTCTTGCAGTCGGCAGACGCGCAGCCGACCACGCAGTCGGTCGCCGCCTCAGCCGAGTTGCAAAGGCAGCTCGCCGATCTCCTCTCGCGCTGGAACGCCGTCAAGACAGGCGACGTGCGCGCGCTCGACGAACAACTGCGCCGCGCGAATCTGCCGACGCTCTCTTCGTCGCTGTAGTTACGCCAACGCACGAATAATTTCTAGCGGCGACGCACGCTCGTCTGTCGCGCTTTGCTTCGGAAGCGCGTACGAGTCGCGTCGCCGCTTGTCGTTTCGCGCGGCTCGTAATAATCTTGAGTCGCTTCAAAAACATTTTCACAGATCGGGGAGGCGTGTGATGTCAGAACAGGATAACTCTACCCGCTTGGACGAAGGTGAGGCACAAGGGTCTGGACTGCTCCGCTCGGTCGAGCCTATCGGCGGCGCAAGCTACTCGATGTCTGCCTCGGACACCGTTGACGGCGGCACGGACGCGGGCAAAAAAGACACGGACGGCACGGACAAGACCAGCGATTCGGACGGCACAGACGGCGGCGACACGGACACCACGGACGGCGGCGACTCTGATGCCGATGGCACGGACTTCGGCGACGACTCCGACGCGAGCGATCAGACCGCCGATGCTGACGGCACGGATTCCTAAAGAGCAAGGATGAAGGCTGAAGGATGAAAGCGTGACCACACGGATCGAGTTGGCTCTCTTTCATCCTTTATCCTTCAGCCTTCACTCCCTTAGATGGACGGCGTGGACTTCAATAAGCTGGCGGGGCTGCTCGAACCGTGCGCGCCGGAGGAGTTCCTCGCCTCCGCTTGGGGTCAAAACTTCAAACACATACGGGGCGCGAAGGGTAAGTTTGCGAGCCTCATGCCGTGGTCGCGCCTGACCGATGTGCTCACGCAGCATCGTCTAGACTTCCCGCGCCTGCGCCTGACGCAGGACGGCAAGTCCGTCCCCTTCGCCACATACCTGCGCCACACGACGGGCAGCAAGCGCAAAACCCCTGTCCCGCGCCTGCGCCCGGTCGAACTCACAAAACATTTGCGCGACGGCGCGACGCTCGTCCTCGACGCCGTCGAAGAACTCCACGCGCCGCTCACACGTCTCGCCGAAACCCTCGAACTGATTTTCAGCGAGCACGTCCAGATCAATCTCTATGCGGGCTGGCGCACCTCGCGCGGCTTCGATCTGCACTGGGACGATCACGACGTGTTCATCCTTCAGGTGGCGGGCAGAAAACGCTGGCGCATTTACGGCGAGACGCGCCCCTTCCCCGTCGTTGATGAATCTGATCCCGCGCCGAAGCCGACCGATGAGCCGCTGTGGGAAGAGACGCTCGAAGACGGCGACCTGCTCTACATCCCGCGCGGCTGGTGGCACGTCGCGTTCCCTCTGGACGAGCCGACGCTGCACCTGACGGTCGGCATACACAAGCGCACAGGTCTCGATCTCTTGCGCTGGCTCGGCGAACAACTCCGCGACAGCGAAACTTTCCGACGCGACTTGCCGCGCGACGCTTCCCTCGAAGCACAAGCCGCGCACGTCGAGTTGATGCGACGTGAGATCGTCGAGCGCTTCGACAGCCGGATTCTCATCAACTTCTTCCGCGACGAGGACGTGCGCGCCGAGCCGCGCCCGCGACTCAGCCTCCCGTTTGCGGCGGCGGCGCACTTTTCATCGCCCCCGACGGACACGCTCGTGCGCCTCGTCGCCCCGCGCCCGCTCGACTTTCGTGTGAGCGGCGACGAACTCTCATTCTCATGCAACAAAAAACGCTGGCGCTTCGACGCGCGCGCGCTCACAGTCCTGCGCCCGCTCGAAGAGCGTCGCGCGTCGAGCGTCGCGGAGTTATGCGCGGCGGCTGAAGGGCAGATTGACGAGCAGACGGTTCGCGCGCTCGTCGGCGAGTTGATTCTGCACGGGCTCGTCGCTATCGTTGACGAGTAGCCTACATGATTCAACCGCCATTCTACTGTGCGGAGCTGTCGCGCGGCTCCGGCGAGCAAGTTTTCGGCACGGCATCGACGGGCGAGGTGTGGCTGCTCGTCGAATACCCTTACGGCTGGGGTGCGCACGCGCTCGAATCGAGCGCACTCTCACCAGCCGTCAAGTCGCATCTCTCCGATCTTCTCAAGACGATTCCGCGCTCGCGCCTCCTCTTCATCAAACAGCACGCGCGCCCCGACGGACGCTTTAACTTCTTCGTCGTGCGCGCGCGCGAGCAGAGACCTTATGTCGTTGAGCTGACGCTCTCTGACTACGAAGATTTGCGAAGCGTCAACGTCGCGGCAATCGCGGCGGGCGAGTCGACCGGGGGCGGCGTGCTCATGCGCGACCCGCTCTACCTCGTCTGCACGCACGGCAGGCGCGACAAGTGCTGCGCGAAGTTCGGCTATGCGCTCTACAAACACTTGCGCGAGCGCGCGGGCGCGTCCGTGTGGCAGTCGTCGCACGTCGGCGGCGACCGCTTCGCCGCGAATCTCCTCTGCTTCCCGCACGGACTCTTTTACGCACACGTCACGCATGAGGCGGGCGCGCGGATCATGGAAGAGTATGGGCGCGGTCGGATCGTGTTAGAGAATTACCGTGGGCGGGCGTGCTACACGCAGCAGTTGCAGGCGGCGGAATACTTTGTCCGCGTCGAATCAGGCTTGAAGGGCTTAGGTGAGCTATCGCACGCGGGCGGGGCGCGCATCAGCGCGAATGTGTGGCGCTTCCGCTTCAATGCGCCTGCGGAAGAAAGATTTTACGAGGCGCAGGTCTCCTCGCGCGCGTCGGAGTTCGCGAACTTCATTACGTGCGGGGCGACGGAGGCGAAGCAGGTTCAACAGTTCGTGCTCGAAGAGTTCCGCGCGGCGGACGATCCGGCGCACGCACGCTGATGCGGGCGCGCGATCGAGCCTCTCCGAAGTTCTGTGCGGGATGAATTAAGAAAAGAGAGGTGCGCGGAAGCACGATGGACGAGACTTCCGCATCAGGTCGTATGAGATGGGCGGATCAGTGAATGGTGCGCTTTGTGACCGTGATGCGCTGCCAGAAAATTTCCTCGTCCGGGTAGCTGATGCCGTCCTCGGAGGTGAAGGCGCGCGCGGTGATGATGATCGTTTCGATGTCCGTGAAAATGCCCTTGCAGGGCGGACATCCGTCGAGGTGTTGGCTGACGAGCGTGCGATTTCCGTCGTCGAGCCCGCCGTCGCGGTAGTCGCTTAAGAGCGACAAGCTTTCCGAACAGTCCATATTGCTCCCACCGAGGTCGAGCCCGCCATCGCCGGGCTTCGGAATAACGAGAGTTAGAGTCTATAGAGTCGCAGACTGTTGCCTGAGCAGCGTGCGTAATTTCAGACGCGCCTTGTGGAGCTGCGACTTCGACGTGCCCTGAGAGACTTCGAGCATTCGCGCGATCTCTTCGTGATCGTAGCCTTCAACGTCGTGAAGGACGAAGACCGTACGGTAGCCGGGCGGGAGTTGCTGGATCGCGCGCTGGAGCGCGATGCGATCTACAACGGGCATCGCGTTGGGGTCTTCCGTTCCGCGCACGATCTGGACGGGCGTCTCGCCCTCGTCGGTCGTCAGCTCCTGTCGCGTGCTCGCCTTGCGGAAATACATCAAGACCTGATTGACCGTCATGCGGTGCAGCCAAGTCGTAAAGGCGGATTCACCGCGAAATGAGCCGATCTTGTTGAAGAGGTTGACGAAAACTTCCTGCGTCAAATCTTCGGCGAGCGTTGGATCGCCGAGCATACGCAGACAGAGCGCATAGACGCGGCGGAAGTGTCGGCGGTAGAGCTGCTCGAAGGCGTCGCCGTCGCCCGCGGCGGACTTTTGCGCCAGCTCAAAATCATTCGGACTTTTCGGATCAACCTCTGCGACGCTCAAACGCTCCTCCTCGCGGTCTCATGAGACCGGGCGCACTGCTCTCGTTCCCTGATCGAATTGCCCCAACTTTATCACGACACGCCGCCCAAGCGGAAACTCGGCGCGCCCGCGCGGGCTGCTCGCGTCCGGCGACTGCGCGTGTCTTGCGTCGGCACGAGCCTAACGGCTATCTTCTCGTGCGACGACAATCCACTGAAGCTCGACTCGATCATGATCTAGGGAGACTTCTTCAATGCGACGCTTTCTCGCACTAACACTCGCTCTGCTCTTTCTCGTCGCCGCCACGTGCGCTGCCGGCACGTTCGCGCAGACGGCTTCACCAACTCAATCCGCGCACATGCAACAGCCACAACCAAACACGACACTTATGACGACCACGCAGATGCCAGCCGCCAACCAATCGGACGTGGACTCGATTGACCACATCCTCGCCGCGCTCTACGACGTGATCTCAGGTCCGGCGGGCAAAAAGCGCGATTGGGATCGCTTCCGCTCGCTCTTCGTCCCCGGCGCGCGCCTCATCCCGACCTCGCCGCACAGACCGCCCGGCACCGCGCCCGACGCGCCGCTCAACGGCAAGGAAGAGTACGCGACGCACGTCCTCACCCCTGAAGACTTCATCGAGCGCACCACGCCCGTCTTTGCAGGCGAAGGTTTCTTCGAGCGTGAGAGCGCGCGCCGCACAGAGCAGTTCGGTCACATCGCGCACGTCTTCTCGACGTATGAATCACGCCACCGGGCGGAAGACGCGAAGCCCTTCCAGCGCGGCATCAACAGCATCCAACTGCTCAACGACAGCAAACGCTGGTGGGTCGTGACGATCTACTGGGAAGGCGAGACCGAGCGGACGTCACTGCCACGGAAGTACCTCAAGGGCGAGCGCCAATAAGACAACTCACCGTCTCACTCCGGCACTTCAATGTGCGCGAGCAGTGGGAAATGATCCGAGGCGAGTGCGGCTTCCGCCGGTTCAGTGACGACCTCGCAGCGCGTGAGCCGTGCGGCGTAGCGCTGCGGCAGGAAGATGTAATCGAGGCGCACCTGCGGGTCCCACGCCGGAAGCGTGTAACCCTTTTCTTCCGGGTGCAGCGTGCGGAAGCCGTCCACGTAGCCCGCGTCCAACAGGCGTCGGACGGTGTCGCGCTTGATGTCGCGACCGCTCAGCCAGATCAAAGCCCTGATCCAACGGGGGAAGCGCGAGGCGTCGAGAATCTCGCCGGGCGCGAGCGTGTTGAAGTCGCCGCACAGCACGTGAAAGCCCTCCTGATGCTGCTTGATGCTCTCCAACAGCGCGCCGATCTCGCGCACGCGCCTCGCCTCGCTCCATTTAGAGAAGCGCGCGCTCAGGTGCAGACCGAAGATGCGCGCCCCGCCTTTCAACTCGATCTCCAACACGCCGTGGCGCGCGCCCACAGGGTAGTGCCACTCGTGGCGCGCAACTTCGATGTGGGAGATGAAGCCGACCGAGTGCGCGATGCGTGCGGCGCACACAGTCATCTCAGTCGCCTGCGCGATCCGCGCGACGACGACCGGATCGGTCGCCTCTTGAAAGACGACTATATCGGGTGCGACCTGACGGATCACTTCCGCGATGCGATGTTCGCGCCCGCGCCCGCCGAAGCGGATGTTGTAACTGAGTAGCTTGAGGTTCACGCTTCTGCTTCGCGTGCTCCGTGCGCCTGCGCCGTCTCGTCGGCTTCGCCCGCTTCGCTGCCCGTTCCGATGCCCGCTTCGCTGCCCGCTTCGATGATAGTGAAGTAGGGTTGACCGAAGAGCACGTCGCGCGCGAAGAGGATCAGGTTCGAGGTGGCTTGAAAGTTGACCGGGCGACCCACCAGCCGTTGCAGCTCTTCGCGCAAGGGGTTGAGGGCGGGCGCGATGAGCGGGTCTTTGTCGCCGAGCGGCTTCGTGTGCAGCTTCGGGATGTAGTAAGCCTCTTCGTCGAAGTAGTTCATCACTTCGCTTCCGACGAGCGTCACATCTAAGTCGCTCGTGCCGTAACCGTCGCCGTCAAACGGTGTGCCGTCCTCCCAACGCTCGGCGGTGACGACGCTCCCGCGCAGCGCGACGCCCGTCCCCGGCGGAAGTCCTGCGCGCATCACGTCGCAGAACTTGCGGAAGCGTGCTTCCTCGCCGTCGAAGCCGAGCCGCACGATCCGCGCGCGAATCTCTTCGTCGGTCATCTCTTTCACTTCTTTGCTCATGCTGCTCGCGCCTTCCCCATCAAGGTTGACAAAACTCGACGCCCGACAGCCGATCAATTACCGCGCCATCGCGTCCCGCACCGTGTCGGCGAGCGATCCGACGCGATGCCCGTCGAGGCTCGCACTCTTTTTATACTTCCTGTGCCGCGAGTTTGAACGCTATCGGTGCGTTCGCGCAAGCCCGCGCGCTCGACGAGCATCCGAAGGACGAAGCGCGTCGGAAGTCGGGCAGAGAGAGAGAGCGCCCGCGCCTTCCCCGCGTCTTCCAACGCCGCGCGCGCTCCTGTTATCATGCCTCGCGCGAGTTCCCCGAAAATTTCCCGACACGGAAGGACGCGCCGGAGGTTCACGCTTCCGGTTTTGTCGGCTGCTGTAGATGACGACGCTCAAGCCACTCGTGATGAAGTTCGGCGGCACGTCCGTCGAGGATGCGCCCGCCATGGCGCGCGCGGCGGAGATCGTCGGCGCGCGCAGAGACCAGCATCCCGTCGTCGTCGTCTCCGCGATGAGCCGCGTCACGGACGCGCTACTCGCAGCCGTCAGGCATGCCGGGGCGGGCGATGCCGAAGCCGCGTTACAGCAGCTTGCGCCACACTTCGCACGTCACCTCGACGCGGCGCAGAGCCTCGTCTCAGGCGAAGAAGTTTCAGCCTTCACACGCGTCATCGAAGACACGCGACGCGAGATCGGCACGCTGCTCGGCGAAGTCGCCGCAGGCTCGCGCCCGCACGCGCTCCTGCAAGACGCCGTCGTCTCCTACGGCGAGAAACTCTCCTCGACGCTCTTCTCCGCGATCTTGCGCGCGCAGGGTCTCGCCGCGCAGACGGTTGACGCGCGCCGCTGCGTCGTCACGAACGACGAACACACTTGCGCCGTTCCCTTGCAAGACGAGACCGACCAACGCACGCGCGCTGAAGTCGAGCCGCTCGTCGCCGCGTCCGTCGTTCCCGTCCTCGGCGGCTTCGTCGGCGCGAGCCTCGCGGGCGAGACGACGACGCTCGGTCGCGGCGGCTCAGACTATTCAGCCGCGCTCGTCGGCGCGGCGCTCTCTTCCGCAGAGATTCAAATCTGGACGGACGTGACCGGCGTGCTCACCGCAGACCCGCGCGTCGTCAAATCCGCTCGCACCGTCCCGCGTATGAGTTACGCAGAGGCGGCGGAGCTGGCATATTTCGGCGCGAAGGTCTTGCACCCGAAAACCATTTTGCCCGCCATCGTGCGCGGCATCCCTGTGCGCATCTGCAACTCGCGACAGCCCGAGGCGGAAGACACCGTCATCTACTTCGAGACAGAGATGTCGCCGCGCACCGTCAAAGCCATCGCGCACAAGACGAACGTTTCAATCGTTCACGTCACCTCGGCGCGGATGCTCGGCGCGTTCGGTTTCCTGCGACGCCTCTTTGAAGTCTTCGACCGGCATCGCACCATCGTTGATGTCGTCACGACCTCCGAAGTCTCGGTCTCGATGTCGGTGGACGATGCCTCCGCGCTCGAAGAAATCATAAACGATCTCAAACCCTTCGCCGCCGTCCACGTCGAGCCAAAACGTGCCATCATCTGCATCGTCGGCGAGGGCTTGCGCTGGACGCCCGGCGTCGCCGCGCGTGTCTTCTCGACAATCAACGACATCAACGTGCTCCTCATCTCGCAGGGCGCGTCGAACATCAATCTAACTTTCGTCGTCGAAGAAGACCGCGCCGTCGAAGCGGTCAGACGACTCCACGCGGCGTTCTTCGAGGATGAGGAGATGGCACGCGCGATTAAACCCACGACAGAGGCGCGCGGCGTCAGCCGTTGAATTTGAGAATAAAAATCATCATGAGCGGACACTCAAATAGCTCGAAAGGAGCCTGTATGAATCGGGTTATTTTGCAGCTTACTATCCCCCTGTTATTTACCTGCCAAATGGCTGGCGCGCGCTTGCCACTCCACGTCGGCAGCGCGAATGCTGTTTTGCTCAACTCCTTGCAGGCTGACGGCGACAGAGATCAACTCATCGCCGAAGCAGAAAGAAATAGTTATACGGTACGGGTTGTCTTTTTCTCTGGAATCAAGCATACCCGTGACCATGTGTTGCGACGACGACTTCTGTTCAATGAGGGGGATGTATTCACAAAAGGGCTTTTGGAACACAGCATGGCGCGATTGAATAAGATTAGAACCTTAGAACCAATTCGTATGAAAGATGTGGAAGTTCGTCTTGATCGAGCTAATAAGGAAATTGATTTGCAGTTCAACTTCAAAGAGAGGCGAAAACAGCCCTGACCTGCATGGAGCAAACGGCAGCAATGCGATCACTGTTTGAGCTAACACGGAGACTGATCGACATCCCGTCTGTGACGGGCGAAGAGGGCGCGGTCGGTCGCTTCCTCGCCGCGCACCTCGCTGGGTTGGGCTACGAAGTGGAGACGCAGGAGATCGCAAAGGGTCGCGCCAACGTCTTAGCAAAATCGCCGCACGCGCCCGCGCGCGTCGTACTCTCGACGCACATGGACACCGTGCCGCCGCACATCGCTTCGCGTGAGGACGCAGAGTTCATCCACGGTCGCGGCGCGTGCGACGCCAAGGGCATCATCGCGGCGCAGGTTCTCGCCGCCGAGCGTCTGCGCGCCGAAGGCGTCAACGAAGTCGGGCTGCTCTTCACCGTTGACGAAGAGATGTCCAGCGACGGCGCGCGCGCGGCGGACGCGCACACGTGGGCGCGCGAGTGCCGATACCTTATCAACGGCGAGCCGACCGATAACCACCTTGCTGCGGGCACGAAGGGCTCTCTGCGCGTCCGCCTCCGTGCGTGCGGGCGCGAGGCTCATTCGGCTTACCCCGAACAGGGCGACTCCGCGATTGAAAAACTGCTCGACGTGCTCGCCGACGTGCGCGCGCACGCCTGGGCGAGCGATGAGTTTTTCGGCGAGACGACCTGCAACATCGGCACGCTCGTGGGCGGCACGCGCCCGAACGTCCTCGCGGCGGAGGCTGAAGCCGTCTTGCAGTTTCGTCTGGTGACGCCCGCGCGCGAAGTGAAGACCGCGCTCGAACGACTCGTCGCGGGGCGCGTGGAAGTTGAACATCTCTCCGAGAACGATCCCATCCGGCTCACCGAGGTCGAAGGCTTCGAGCAAGTGGTCGTGCGCTTCACGACCGACATTCCCTATCTTTCGCGCTGGGGCGCGCCGCTGCTCATCGGACCCGGCTCGATCCTCGTCGCGCACACCGCCCGTGAGCGCGTCGCGAAAAGTGAACTCGTCGAAGCCGTCTCGCTCTACACACGACTCGCGCGGACTCTGCGCGCGCGCGCGGACGAAGCAAACGCAGGAGGTGCGCGCGCGTGAAGCTGGCTCTGTTCGGTCACGGCGCGATGGGTCGGCTCGTTGAGGAGCAGGCGCGCGCCGGAGGGCACGAGATCGGTCTCGTCGTCACCTCGCGCGACTCTGCACGCACGGCAGACGATCTGGTCGAGAGTTTGCGCGGTCACGACGCGGCAATAGATTTCTCGGTCGCGCCGGCGGTCTTGAGAAACGTTGAAGCTTGCGCGCGCGCCGGTGTGCCGCTCGTCGAAGGCACGACGGGCTGGAGCGACGCGACGGAAGACGTGCGGCGCGCGGTCGAAACGAACGGCGGCGCGCTCGTCTATGGCGCGAACTTCTCGGTCGGCGTCAACATCTTCTACCGCGTCGTCGCGCGCGCGGCTGAATTGTTCGCAGCGGTTGAAGGCTACGAGGCGTTCATCGAAGAGGCGCACCACTCGCGCAAGCGCGACGCGCCTTCGGGCACGGCGCTCAAGCTCAAAGAGATTCTCGCCGCGCACCTCGGCGAGCAGACGATCTCCGTCGCCTCGACGCGCGCCGGTCACATTCCCGGCACGCACCGCGTCGGCTTCGATGCGGCGGCGGATCAAGTGACGCTCACGCACACGGCGCGCTCACGCGCAGGCTTCGCCGCGGGCGCGCTCCTCGCCGCGCGCTGGATTCAGGGGCGGCGCGGCGCGTATGAGTTTTCGGAAGTAATTGATGAAATAATGACGGGGGGATAGGGGTCAGGGGTTGGGGATCAGTGAGAAATTTTTCTTCCCCGTCCCCCGACCCCTATCCCCCGTCACCCGCCGGAGGCGAATATGACCATGCATGTTGAGTGGATGCGCGGCTGCATGACCGCGCTGGTGACGCCGTTCAAATCTGATGGCTCGATTGACGAGGGACGCTTTCGCGCGTTTCTCGATTTTCAGATCGAGGGGGGCGTCTCGGTGCTCGTGCCGTGTGGGACGACGGGCGAGAGCGCGACGATGACGGAAGAAGAGGATCGTCGCGTGATCGGGATGGCGATTGAGGCAGCGCGCGGTCGCGCGAAAGTCGTCGCGGGTGCGGGGAGCAATTCGACCGCCGCGTCAATCGAATACGCACGCGCGGCGCGCGACGCAGGCGCGGACGCCGTTTTGATCGTCGCGCCGTTCTACAACAAGCCGACGCAGGCAGGGCTCTACGCGCACTTCCGCGCTGTCGCTGAGTCGGTTGAAGGTTTGCCCGTCGTCATCTACAACGTGCCGGGTCGCACGTCGTCGAACATTGCGGCGGAGACGACGCTGCGTCTCGCGAAAGATGTCGAGAACATCGTCGCCGTCAAAGAGGCTTCCGGCAACCTCTCGCAGATCATGGAAATCCTGCGCTCTCGCCCGGCGAATTTCCGCGTGCTCTCCGGCGACGACTCGCTTACGCTCGCCATGATCGCGCTCGGCGCGGACGGTCTCGTCTCAGTCGCGTCGAACGAAATACCCGCGCTCATGTCGCGCATGGTTGCGCTCGCGCTTGAAGGCAAATGGGACGAGGCGCGCGCGCTGCACTTCAAGCTTCTGCCTTTGATGGAGACGAACTTCATCGAGTCGAGCCCCGCGCCCGTGAAAGCCGCGCTCGCGATGATGGGTCTCGTCGAAGAGAATTTGCGCCTGCCGCTCGTGCCCGTCGAGGAGAAGAGCCGCACGCGCCTGCGCGAAGTGTTGGACGAGTTAGGGCTGTTGAAAGGCGAGACACACGCTGCGGCGGAAGCCCGACCGTGAGGGAGGGCGTCTCTCTTAGAGCGACGAAGACGCCCTTACGGTCGGGCTTCCGCCCTGATTGACGTAGTTGTCGAGGTGATTGAATCAGGATGACTGAACAGTTGCAGTCTTTACGAGAGCGCATCGAAGAACTCGCCACGCACGACGGCGCGGACTTCTCCGCAGAGGAGCGCGCGCTGTTCGACGAATTCAAGTCGGCGCTCAACCACGGTCGCGCGCGCGCGGCGGAGCGCGGCTCGGACGGCGTGTGGCGCGTCAACCACTGGGTCAAGCGCGGGATACTTCTGGGCTTCCGTATGGGCGGGCTCGTGGATATGTCGGCGCATCCGAGCCTCAGATTCTTCGACAAGAGCACGTATCCGGTGCGCGCGACGACGATTGAAGAGCGCGTGAGGATCGTGCCCGGCGGATCGAGCGTAAGAGACGGCGCGTATCTCGCGCCCGGTGTGGTCTGCATGCCGCCGATGTACGTCAACGCCGGGGCGTATGTTGACGAGGGCACGATGATCGACAGCCACGCGCTCGTCGGCTCGTGCGCGCAGGTGGGAAAACGCGTGCACCTCTCGGCGGCGGCGCAGGTCGGCGGCGTGCTTGAGCCTGTCGGCGCTGTGCCCGTCGTCATCGAGGACGACGTGCTCGTCGGCGGCGGCTGCGGCATCTACGAGGGCACCATCGTGCGCGAGCGTGCCGTGCTCGCCGCAGGCGTGATACTTACAGGCTCGACGCCCGTCTTCGATCTCGTGCGTGGCGAAGTTTACAAACGCGAAGGCGACGAGCCGCTCGAAATCCCCGTAGGCGCGGTCGTCGTCCCCGGCGCGCGCGCGGTCACAAGCGAGCAGGGGCGCGTGTGGGGGCTTTCGGTTTACGCACCCGTCATCGTCAAATACCGCGACGAGAAGACCGACCGCTCGGTGCAGTTGGAAGACTTTCTGCGGTGACCGGACAAATTCAGGATTATTATCGGCTCGCACGAGGCCGTAATATGTCATGAAGCAACGAATAGCCATTCCAAAAGCCACTCGCGAGCAAATTCTTAAAGAATATAGCCACAGGTGTGCTAGATGTGGATATGATAATCCTGAAGTTCACCACATCGATGAAAATCCGTCGAATAATGCCCCTCAAAATCTCTTACCCCTCTGCCCCAACTGCCACCATAATTGGCTACATAATCCCACTACCAAAATAGAAACGAGTCAGCTTCAATTTTTCCGTGCATACAAACATCCGTTTATCCTAAAACCGCAATTCTCCCCATTATTTAAACGATTAAGGTTTTTAGAAGATGTAAGCGACACCTCCGATGTTGAGGAGCTACAGCAGAACGTTGCTGAGTTGCGAAGACTCGTGAAAGCCCATGAAATGGGGGCGTTCTATTCAGTAGAGATTGGGAAGCTTTTGAAGTATGAACACTTTAATGCTTCGGTAAGTGTTCCCTTTGGAGGAAGCTTCCCGCAGTGGTACATAGACGGTAAAAATCAAGAGCGTCCAAATTATCGTAAACAACTAAGAGAGAATCGTGAGCGAGTATATGAGCTAATCGTGGAAATGCTCTCATACCAGAAATGGGGAGATAAGCCCTCAGAAAATTGATACCCCTGTCTGTGAAGCAAGGATAAACACATTGTCGAGCACACAACAGTTCGAGCCGCCGGCGCGCCTGCGCGGGATTCAGAAGAGCGCGATCCGGGCGCTGTTTGATCGCGCGCTGCCGGGGAGCATCAACCTCGGACTTGGCGAGCCGGACTTGCCGACGCCCGACGTGGTGCGGCGCGAAGCCGCGCGCGTCGTGACCGATGAGCAGAACGGCTACACGACGCACGCGGGGATGCCCGCACTGCGCGCGCTCGTCGCCGCAGATTACCCGCACATGCGTCTGACGCCGGAGCGCGTCGTCATCACGGCTGGCTCGCAGGAAGCTCTGTATTTGACGCTCATGTCGCTGGTGGACGCGGGCGACGAGGTGTTGCTGCCCGATCCGGGCTTCGTTGCCTACCCCGTCATCGTCCGCATGGCTGGCGGCGTGCCGGTCTTTTACAAGCTGCCAGCGAGCCGTGATTTCTCGTTCGACGCCGAAGACTTCCGGCGCAAGCTCAGCCCGCGCACGAAGGTCGTCGTGGTGATTAGCCCCTCGAACCCGACGGGGCGCGTGCTCTCGCGCGACGAACTTGCAGAGATGGCGGACGCGCTGCGCGGAACGCAAGCCCGCGTCGTGAGCGACGAGATTTACCGCGAGACTTATTACACGGATGAGCGACCTGCTTCGATCTCCGAGTTCTACCCCGAACGCTCCATCGTCATCA